>JALEZN010000073.1 GCA_022772585.1 Clostridiales bacterium | reverse complement strand
TGACGATTTTCATGGCAAAACCTCCAAATGCTTGAACTTCAGTGGATTATCTGATAAAATAAACGAAAAAGGAGTGGTGTGCGTGGCAGAAATCTGCTATCAGGATGAGGATATCCTGGTTTGTGTAAAACCGGCCCGGGTTCTTTCCACCGATGAGCCCGGCGGTCTGCCGGAACTGCTGCGCAGTCAGCTGGGAGACCCTGGGGCGGACCTCCGCACGGTGCACCGGCTGGATCGTGTGGTCAGCGGCCTGATGGTGCTGGCCCGCTCCTCCTCCGCCGCCTCCCTGCTCTCAGAACAGGTCCGGGACCAGGTATTTCAGAAGGAGTACCTGGCGGTGGTCCACGGCGTCCCGCCGGAGCCGGAGGGCACCTTCACCGACCTGCTCCTGCGCTCCAAGCCCGAGCGCAAGACCTATGTGGTCCACCACATGGAGAAGGGCGTGCAGGAGGCCGTCCTCCGCTATCGGGTGCTGGGCAGCGCCGGCGGCCTGAGCCGAGTGAAGATCCGGCTCCTCACCGGCCGGACTCACCAGATCCGGGCCCAGTTCTCCTCCCGTGGCCTGCCCCTGGTGGGGGACCGGAAGTACAGCCTGCTGGAGGATAACTGTCCCATCGCCCTCTGGTCCCACAGCCTCTCCTTCCGCCACCCCGTCACCGGGGAGCCACTTCGCTTTGTACAGGAGCCGCCTGCCATCTACCCCTGGACCCAGGTGCCCTAAACGTAAAAAGAGCCGGTCATCCTCAGATGACCGGCTCTCGCCTTTTCACGGCATATGCTGCTGCTCCGCCGTTGTTCCGCCCTTGGGGAGCCTGCGCCTGAGCTGCCGCAGGCAGGACTTGTGCTCATCCGTAACACGGTAACTCTCAACCGCTTTCTGGATGGCCTTGTTGTGGGTCCAGGGCTCCAGCCGCCCCTCCCGGATGTAGGACAGGGCCGCGTCGTACTGCTTGGCCAGGGCCGTGGCGAAGAACCAGGCGATCATCATGTCCACGTAGTACTCCCCGCCCCGCACATGGGCCACCCAGTCCAGGTACTCGGGGCGGAAGGCCTCGTCCAGATAGAAGGTCATCAGCATCTCGATGCCGAAGCGGACGGTGTAGGGCGCGTCAGAGGCCATCCAGCGCCTGATCTCCCCCAGCAGCTCGGGGAGATGCTTTTTGAACACCCTGGGCCGCATCAGGTCGCAGGTGGCCCAGTTGTCCACGTAAGGCAGAAAGGCGTCCAGCGCCGCCACCGCCGCGTCATAGTCCCGGATGGACTCGATGAGGAAGGCGTGGAGATTGTTCTCCTCGTAGTAGCGGTGGGGCAGGATGGACAGGAATTCCGCTGCCTCCGGTGTTTTGGCGAACTCTTTGGCAAACGCCCGCAGCTGGGGCGTGCGCACACCGATGACTTTATCCGGCGGCACCGTGGGCATCAGCTTACGGTGGAACTCCCGGTAGGAAAGGTCCTGCATCTCAAACAGCCTGGCCTGTACGGCTCTTTCCACGCCGCTCATATCAGCACCCCGTTGCAGTGGTCGATCTCATGCTGGATAATCTGGGCCGTCCAGCCGGTGAAGGTCCTGAGCCGGGTCTGGAACTGCCCGTTCTGGTAGCGCACCTTGATGGAGCGGTAGCGCTTCGCCTTCCGCACCCCGGCTAGAGAGAGGCATCCCTCCTCCGCGCCGTAGGGCTGGGAGCATTTGACAATCTCCGGGTTGAAGAGCACCGTGCACTCCTCCCCCTCGTAAAATACAATGATCCGCCTGAGCACGCCGATCATATTGGCCGCCATACCCACGCAGCCCTCCCGATGGGCGCGGAGCGTATCCATCAGGTCCTGGGCCGCCGGCAGGTCCTCCACCGAGGCGGGGGCGGACTTTTGGGCCAGAAAGATGGGGTCCTTCATAATGGGCCGGATCATTTCTCTTCACCTCTTTGGTTTTAAAATATGAAAAAGCCCCGGGGCTTTCGCCTCGGGGCTTTCATTCTGGAGGCGCCACCCAGAATCGAACTGGGGATAAAGCTTTTGCAGAGCTCTGCCTTACCGCTTGGCTATGGCGCCGTATGGAGAACAGGATGACCTGTTCTCATTTGGAGCAGGTGACGAGGCTCGAACTCGCTACCTCCACCTTGGCAAGGTGGCGCTCTACCAGATGAGCTACACCTGCATACCGCAGAAAAAACTTTGGGGCTCTCCCTGAGATACACCGGGTATCTCAGGGAGAGATGGTGCCTCCGGCCGGAATCGAACCAGCGACACGGGGATTTTCAGTCCCCTGCTCTACCAACTGAGCTACAGAGGCAAATGGCGACGCGGAAGGGACTTGAACCCTCGACCTCCGGCGTGACAGGCCGGCGTTCTAACCAA
>JALEZN010000072.1 GCA_022772585.1 Clostridiales bacterium | reverse complement strand
TCGGCCTCCAGGGCCACCAGGGCGTGCTCCAGGGAGTCGGGCAGGTCCTCGATGCCGCAGGCGGCCCGCTCGTCGGCATCCATCTCGAAGATGTTCTCGGTGATCTCCTCGGGGGGCGTCAGGCCCTTTTCAATCCCGTCCAGGCCGGCGGCCAGGCACACGGCCAGGGCCAGATAGGGGTTGCAGGAGGGGTCGGGGTTGCGTAGCTCCACCCGGGTGGACTGGCCCCGGGCGGCGGGGATCCGGATCAGCGCCGAACGGTTGGAGGCCGACCAGGCCCGGTAGCAGGGCGCCTCATAGCCGGGCACCAGCCGCTTGTAGGAGTTGACCAGAGGGTTGGTCAGCGCGGTAAAGCCCTTCACATGCTCCAGCAGGCCGGCGATAAAGGCGTAGGCCGTCTTGGACAGCTGGCGCTCGCCGCACTCGTCGAAAAACACATTCTTCCCGTCCTTGAACAGGGACATATTGATGTGCATACCGGAGCCGGCCACGCCGTAAATCGGCTTGGGCATGAAGGTGGCGTGGAGGCCGTTGCGCTGGGCCAGGGTCTTGACCGCCAGCTTGAAGGTCATGATCTTGTCCGCACCGTCCATGGCGTCGGCGTACTTGAAGTCGATCTCGTGCTGGCCCACCGCGCACTCGTGGTGGCTGGCCTCGATCTCAAAGCCCATGGACTCCAGATTCATGCAGATCTCCCGGCGGGTGGACTCGCCGTGGTCCAGGGGGCCCAGGTCAAAGTAGCCCGCTTCGTCCCGGGTGACGGTGGTGGCGTGGCCCTGGCTGTCCGTCTCAAACAGGAAAAACTCCAGTTCGGGACCGATGTTGAATACATCAAAGCCCATATCCTTGGCCTGCCGGAGCACCCGGCGCAGCACCCCCCGAGGGTCGCCCACAAAGGGAGTCCCGTCGGGATTGTACACATCACAGATCAGACGGGCCACCTTGCCGTGGGAGGGACGCCAGGGGAAAATGGCAAAGCTGTCCAGATCGGGATAGAGGCACTGGTCCGACTCGTTGATACGGGTATAGCCCTCAATGGAGGAGCCGTCGAACATGATCTGATTGTTCACCGCCTTCTCGATCTGAGAGGCCATGATGGCCACGTTCTTCAGCTGGCCGAAAATATCCACAAACTGCATCCGGATAAATTCGATCTCTTCCTCTTTGACAATGCGAATAATATCTTCCTTGGTATAACCCATGACTGCCGCTCCTTCTCAATTTCTTCCTTGATCTTTCCGGGCGCCGGTTCCCGCCCATGATTCCCAATCAATATATGGTCAGTATTACACTTTCCGCCCGGCCGTGTCAAGAATTTTTGAATCGTTTCCGTTGTTCGGGGCAATTTTCGTCCTGACAGACCAATTTTCCCGGAAAAATTCCTCAATTTTTGCATCTTTTGAAATCATTCCTGCAAATCAATAATTTTTCTGTCTTGTTAGCTCGCTGAATTTGTGATATCCCCCAGGGCCATTTCCGGCAGAGGGCGGTAAATTTGGTCAGAATTTGGACTTGCAAATTTGGGCAAGATGGTTTATTGTTGTGGTGTAAAAAATGCGGCCACGGCGGCTGCATGTCATGACCGGATCTGATATGAGACAAGGACGTCCTTCGGGCCTCCTTGTCTCCTTTTTTGTTTCCGGCCGCCAGCAAACGTATGGAAAGGGTTGAGACAATGAGCGTCAACATCTCTGAAATTTTCGGCTCCAACGTATTCAGCATGTCAGTTATGCGGGAGCGCCTGCCCAAGAAAGCCTATGCCGAAGTGGTGGACGTGATGGAGAACGGCGGCAACATCAGCATGGCCACCGCCGACATCGTGGCCAACGCCATGAAGGACTGGGCGGTGGAGAAGGGCGCCACCCACTACACCCATTGGTTCCAGCCTCTGACCGGCGTCACCGCCGAAAAGCACGACTCCTTTATCACCGCCCCCAAGGACAGCAAGACTCTGCTGCAGCTCACCGGCAAGCAGCTGATCATGGGCGAGCCTGACGCCTCCTCCTTCCCCTCCGGCGGCCTGCGGGCCACCCACTACGCCCGGGGCTACACCGCCTGGGACATGACCTCCCCCGCCTTCGTCAAGGAGATGTCCTGCGGCACCATTTTGTGCATCCCCACCATCTTCGTCTCCTACAACGGCGAGGCCCTGGACAAGAAGACTCCCCTGCTGCGCTCCATGGAGGCCATCAACGTCCAGGCCCTGCGGATCCTCCGCCTGTTCGGCAACACCGAGGCCAAAAAGGTCACCCCCTCCGTGGGTCCCGAGCAGGAATATTTCCTGGTGGACCGGGAGAAGTACCTCAAGCGCCGGGACCTAATCTACACCGGCCGGACCCTGTTCGGCGCTCCCGCCCCCAAGGGCCAGGAGCTGGAGGACCAGTACTTCGGCGTCATCCGCTACCGGGTAGGAAAGTTCATGGCCGATCTGAACCAGGAGCTGTGGAAGCTGGGCATCCCCGCCACCACCCAGCACAACGAGGTGGCCCCCGCCCAGCATGAGATGGCCCCCGTCTACACCACCTGCAACCTGGCCGTGGACCAGAACCAGCTGGCCATGGAGACCATGAAGCGTGTCGCCACCCGTCACGGTCTGGTGTGCCTGCTCCACGAAAAGCCCTATGCCGGCGTCAACGGCTCCGGCAAGCACAACAACTGGTCCCTGGGCACCGACACCGGAGAGAACCTGCTGGACCCCGGCGACACCCCCAACGAGAACCTCCAGTTCCTGCTGGTGCTGGCCTGTATCATGAAGGCCGTGGACACCCACGCCGACCTGCTGCGCTGCTCCGCCTCCTGCGTGGGCAACGAGCACCGTCTAGGCGCTCAGGAGGCCCCGCCCGCCATCATCTCCATCTTCCTGGGCGACCAGCTGGACGACGTGGTCAGTCAGATCGTCTCCAACGTGGATTCCATCAAGCTGCTGACCGCCTCCAAGCTGGACTCCGGCGTGTCTACTGTCCCCGTCATCAAGAAGGACGCCACCGACCGGAACCGCACCTCCCCCTTCGCCTTCACCGGCAACAAGTTCGAGTTCCGCATGGTGGGCTCCTCCGACTCCATCGCCGACGCCAACGTCACCCTGAACGCCATCGTGGCCGAGGCCTTCTGCCAGGCCGCGGACGCGCTGGAGCAGGCCGACAACTTCCACGACGCCTGCTTCCGGCTGATCCATGACTGGATGACCAAGCACCAGCGCATCGTCTTCAACGGAAACGGTTACTCCGAGGAGTGGGTGGCTGAGGCGGCCCGCCGGGGTCTGCCCAACCTGCCCTCCATGGTCAACGCCATCCCCGCCCTCACCACTGAGAAATCCGAGGCACTGTTCACCAAGTTCGGCATCTACACCAAGTCCGAGCTGGAATCCCGCGCCGAGATCATGTACGAGACCTACGCCAAGGTGCAGAAGATCGAGGCCCAGACCATGATCCACATGGCTGGCAAGCACTATATCCCCGCCGCCATCCACTACAACACCCGCCTGGGCCAGTCCATCGCCGCTGTGACCGCAGCCTCCGCCGAGGCCGACCTGTCCGTCCAGAAGAGCCTGCTGATCCGGTGCAGCGCGCTGCTGTCCGAGGCTTCCAAGGCTCTGGAGGCGCTGAAGGTCCTGCTGCCCGAGGTGGATTCCATGGAGAATGTGGAGGAAATGGCCCACGCCTACCACGACAAGATCGTTCCCGCCATGGCCGCCCTGCGTAAGCCCGTGGATGAGCTGGAGTTGCTGGTGGATAAGGACATTTGGCCCGTTCCCACCTATGGCGACCTCATGTTCGAGGTCTGATCCCCTTTCATTCTTCGGTTGCTTCAACCGTCTCTCTTCTCACATTCCTTTTCCGCCAAAAGCCCCGCGCCGTCACGGCGCGGGGCTTTTGGTGCGTGGCGGAACAAAGTCCGGCCGGATCACATCTCTTCTCATCCCCTCCCGTGCAAAACAGCGCCGGAGTGGATAGTCAGTGTCAGTCCATGTCGATCGGGTACTTCCCGGTAAAGCAGCCCTCGCAAAAGCCGCACCGGGCATCCGGGGCCAGCTTATGAAGATTCTCCAGCGTCAGATAGTCCAGGCTGTCCGCCCCGGCCAGCTGCCGGATCTCCTCCACGGTATTGTGGCAGGCGATCAGCTTCTCCTTGTTCGGGATGTCCGTGCCGAAGTAGCAGGGGGAGATGAAGGGGGGAGAGGACACTCGCATGTGGACCTGGGTGGCTCCGGCCTCCCGGAGCAGATTGATGATCTGCCGGCAGGTGGTGCCCCGGACGATGGAGTCGTCTACCATGACCACACGCTTGCCCGCCACCTCGCTGGACAGGGCAGAGAGTTTGATCCGCACCGCCTGCTCCCGGCTCTGCTGGTCCGGGGTGATGAAGGTCCGGCCCACATAGCGGTTTTTCACAAAGCCCATGCCGTTGGGAATACCGCTCTCCAGAGCATAGCCCCGGGCGGCGTCCAGTCCGGAATCGGGCACGCCCACCACCAGATCAGCCTCCACCGGGTGCTGCCGGGCCAGCAGCCGCCCGGCGTTCACCCGGGCCCGGTGAACCGACTGGCCGGCGATGACCGAGTCGGGACGGGCAAAATAGATGTATTCGAAGATGCACATGTGGGACAGTCCCCGGCAGTTGTCCCGGATGGACCGGATCTGCCCGTCCTGGACCACCACCACCTCGCCGGGTTCCAGCTCCCGCTCCACCCAGCCGCCCACCGCCTCAATGGCGCAGGACTCGGAGGCGAAGAGGATGGTCTCCCCCTTTCGGCCCATGCAGAGGGGGCGGAACCCCCAGGGGTCCCGGCAGGCGATCATCTTCTGGGGAGACATGACCAGCAGGGAGAAGGCCCCCCGCAGCCCAGAGGTGGCGCGGCAAACCGCCTGCTCCACGCTGCCGCAGTGGAGACGGGCCTGGGCAATGGCGTAGGCGATGAGTTCAGAGTCGCTGGTGGTATGGAAAATGGCCCCTTTATACTCAAACTCCTGCCGCAGGGCGTCAACATCCACCAGATTCCCGTTGTGGACCACCGCCAGCGTCCCTTTGGCGTACTTGATGGTCAGCGGCTGGGCGTTTTCCCGTTCCCCTGCTCCGGTGGTGGCATAGCGCACATGGCCCACCGCCATGGTCCCGTTGAGCCGTTGGAGGGTCTCCTTGTCAAAGACCTCGCTGACCAGCCCCACGTCCTTATAGAAGGACTGCTCCCGGTCGTTGATGGCGGCAATGCCGCAGGCCTCCTGTCCCCGGTGCTGGAGGGCATACAGCCCGTAATAGGTGGTCTGGGCGCAGTTTCCCGCCGGATCGCACACGCCAAATATCCCGCATTCCTCATGGAGTCCCCGATCCGGTTCCTCCAGCTCCATCCATTCTTCCATGACGCTCTCCCCTTCCTGTACATAAAAAAGCGCAACGGCGCCCGTCTCCAGGCGCCGTTGTCCGTGTGTACTATTATACTATAAAATATTTTTCTTTTTCAACCAAAATCTCCAGGTAAAACCCCCCATATCCGGCTCCGCTCAGGGACGTTTCTGGTGAAATCTTCACAATTTCTTCTCTCCCCCGCCGCCCTGGTCCCATGCGCTCCGGCCCGTTTCGGACGACGGAGCTTTTTTCCGCGCCGGGTGAAAAAAAGCTACACAACGATAAAAAAATATGCTACAATAACTACATTATTTTGAAGACTTAGGGAGGTATCTGCCATGAAGTGCCCCTTCTGTTCTCATCCTGAAAGCAAGGTCGTCGATTCCCGTCCCGCCGAGGAGGGCGCCAGCATCCGCCGCCGCCGGGAGTGCTTGGCCTGCCACAAGCGTTTCACCACTTATGAGACCATGGAGAGCCTGCCCCTCATGGTGATCAAAAAAGACGGAAGCCGCCAGAGCTTCGACCGGAACAAGGTGCTGGCCGGTCTGATCCGCGCCTGCGAGAAGCGCCCGGTGTCGTACAGCACGCTGGAGAACATGGTCAGCGAGATCGAGCAGGTCCTCCAGAACCAGATGGAACGGGAAGTCAGCTCCGCCGAGATTGGCGAGCTGGTCATGGAGCGGCTGAAAAAGACCGACGAGGTGGCCTATGTCCGCTTCGCTTCGGTGTACCGCCAATTCAAAGACATCAACACCTTCATGCACGAGCTGAACAAGCTGTTGGAGGACAAATAATAATTCCGCCGCCGGAGCCTTCCGGCGGCGGTTTTTGCGTTCTTTGGGACCACACGGTGACCTTCCCGCTCCCCCTTGGACTGTTCGGCCCCGCCGCCGCATACTTCTTGAGGGAGGTGATGCGCCATGACGATCCTGGCCAAAACGGCCGACGCGCTCTGGAACCCCTGGCTGCTGGGGCTGTTTCTCTTCACGGGGCTGGTCTACTCCGCGGGCTCCGGCTTCTTTCAGCTCTTTGAGGCCAAGCTTTGGCTGCGCTCCACGCTGGGTTCCCTGCTCCGCCGCCGAAGGGACGCCGGAGACGGCCTCTCCCCGCTCCAGGCTCTGGCCACCGCTCTAGCCTCCACCATGGGCACCGGCTCCATCGCGGGAGTGGCCGTCGCTCTGACCCTGGGGGGCCCCGGCGCTATTTTCTGGATGTGGGTCTCCGCCTTTCTGGGGATGATGACCGGATGCGGCGAAAAGCTTCTGGCCGTCCGATATCAGCGTCCCGCCCCCGGGGGTGGGCTTCAGGGCGGCCCCATGTTCTACCTTCGGGACGGAGCTGGCTCTCACTTTCTGGCCGGATGGTTCGCCCTTGCCTGCCTCCCGGCCACCCTGGCTGGGGGTGATTTGGTTCAATCCTCCTCCATCGCCCTATCCCTGGAGGCTGCCTTCGGCGTAGACCGGCTTCTGACCGGCCTTGTCACCGCCCTGCTGGCCGGACTGGTCATGGTGGGCGGCATTGGCCGGATCGCCGGCGTGGCCTCCGCGCTGGTCCCCGCCATGGCTCTGCTCTACCTGGGGAGCGGGACGGCGGTACTCCTCTGCCGGGCCTCCGCCTTGCCCTGCGCCCTCCGCGCCATCTTTTCCTGCGCCCTCTCCCCCGCCGCCCCTCTGGGGGGCGGGGTGGGCTGGACCGTGGCCTCGGCCCTGCGCTACGGCGTGGCCCGGGGGGTATTCACCAACGAGGCCGGTCTGGGCACCTCAGCTATGGCTCACGGCGCTGCCCGGACGGATCACCCAGCCAGACAGGGGATGTGGGGCATCTTCGAGGTCTTTCTATCCACACTGGTGGTGTGCACCATGACTGCCCTGGTCATCCTGGTCAGCGGCGTATGGCAGCCCCAGGACCCCTCCGGTCTCACCGGAGCCCCCCTCACCGCCGCCGCCTTTGGCTCCGTGCTGGGCCCGGCGGGAGAGGGCATCGTGGCCCTTTCCCTGCTTCTGTTCGCCTTCTCCTCTATCCTGGGGTGGAGTTACTACGGCCAGCAGAGTCTGCGCTACCTCACGGGAGACGACCGCTTTCTCCCCGCCTACCGTGGGGTATTTCTGGCCTGCACGCTGGCTGGGGCCCTGTGGGAGCCTGCCGGCGTGTGGCAGTTGGTGGACCTGTGCAACGCCCTGATGGCCCTCCCCAATCTGGCGGCGCTGCTGCTTCTGGCCCCCCAGAGTCTCCGGACGCTCTCCTGCTGGAAGGCCGAGCAGCGCCCCGCTCCACGCCGCCCCAGGCGGCAACATGGGGGACGGCGGCGTAGAAGCCCAAAATGGTCATAATCCCAAACTGTTCAAATCATTGATAGGGGGCAGGCAGCTGTGGTTCCGGCACACATAAAATGTGCTTGCTCCATTTTTCAGCGGAAATTCTTGGGTCGGCTCCGGCAAAAGGACCACAATGGTATCCAATGGGACGGCGAGGGGCAGCGCTTCCTTGTCCTCCGGCGTTTTCAATACCGCGGTCACTTTGGGCGGCGGGTCGTCATGGTCCAGCAGGGCCAGCAGGAACACGGCATACCCCGGAGGGAACCGCTCCGCCTCCGCCGCGAGAAACTCCAGTTGTCCAACGGCCTCCCGCTCATAGCGTTCACATCTGGTCAGCTGAGCCAGGCGCACCAGAGCCCACGCCATCAGGGAATTCCCGCTGGGGGTCGCGCCATCGTAAGTTTCCTTTGGCCGCAGGATCAGGTCCTCACTCGACGCCCCATAGAAATAGAAGCCTCCGGAGGAGGCCCGGAATGAGGCCAGCACGGCTTCACACAGACGCTCCGCCCGCTCCAGATATTCCTTATCCAGGGTCGCCCCGTACAGGGCCAGCTGGGCGCAAAGATAGCCCGCGTGATCGTCCAGAAAGCCCCGCGCTCCCCGCTTTCCGGCCCGAAAACTTGCAAACAGCACGTCGCCTTCCAACAGGTTCTCCCGCAGGAACCGGTCCGCCTTTTGGGCGGCATCCAGATAGCGGCGGTCTCCGCTGACGCGGTACAGCATGCACATTGCCGATATCATCAGACTGTTCCAGGCGGTCAGGACCTTATCATCCAGGTGGAGGGAACAGCGCCTTTTCCGGTATTCCCGGACCTTCGGCAGAAGAGGTTGGAGGGAAGGCTCCACCGATGGGGCGTCCAGCAGGTTAGGGATGCTCTTTCCCTCAAAATTTCCCTCTCTGGTGATCCCAAACCGGCGGTTGAAGGCTTCGCCTTCCTCCCATCCCAGCAGGGCAGTGGTCTCCTCCGGGGTGAACAGATAATATTTGCCTTCCTCGCCGTCGCTGTCCGCGTCCTGGGCGCAGTAAAAGCCGCCGTCATGAGCGGTCATTTCCTCCAGAATATAGGCCGCAGTCTTCTCCGCCACGTCGCGGTATATGGGCTTTTTCGTAACGGAATAGGCTTTGCAATAGGCCTGGATCAAAAGGGCGTTGTCATAGAGCATCTTTTCAAAATGGGGGACAAGAAACCGGTCATCCGTGGAATAGCGGCAGAAGCCGTAGCCGATATGGTCAAACAGACCGCCCCGGTACATCTGCAGCAGGGTATGCTCCGCCATCTCCAGGCACGCGGCGTCTCCACGCCGCTCATAATAGGTCAACAGAAACAACAGATTATGGGCGGCGGGGAATTTGGGCGCGCTGCCGAAGCCGCCGCGTTCCCGGTCGTAAAGCTGCCGATAAGCGGAAACCGCGCTGTCCAGCAGCTGTGCGTCCGCCGCTCTCTTGGGGGCAGCCTGCTGCGCCAGCCCCGCCACGACTTGCTCCGCCCGCAGCAGCAGGGCGGTCCGGTCAGTCTTCCACAGTTCTCGGACGCTCATCAAGAGCTCCCGCAGCCCGATCATACCCCCGCGGGCGCTTTTGGGGAAATACGTCCCCGCGAAAAACGGCTTCTGCTCCGGTGTCATAAAAATGCTGGTGGGCCAGCCGCCGCTGCCGGTAAACGCCTGACAGACTGCCATATAGACGCTGTCGATGTCCGGCCGCTCCTCCTTATCCACCTTGATGGAGATGAAATCCCGGTTCAGAAGCGCGGCGATCTCCCGGTCCTCAAAGCTCTCGTGGGCCATCACATGGCACCAGTGGCAGGTGCTGTATCCGATGCTTAAAAAGACAGGCTTGTCCTCCGCCTTGGCCCGTTGAAAGGCCTCTTCACACCAGGGATACCAGTCCACGGGATTTTCCGCATGCTGAAGGAGATATGGGCTTGTCTCGTATTGCAAGCGGTTGTGCAAATCAATCACCTCTGTGGTGATTAGTATGCGTATCCCGGCGGCTATTATTGACCAAGAAAAAACGGAACTTCTGCCGTCAGCCGATAAACATCTGGGTCCAATAATTGCCGCTGGAGACATAGCCAACGCCGATTTGCTTGTAAGATGCGTTCAAAATGTTGGCGCGGTGGCCGCTGGAGTTCATCCAGCCGTTCACAACAGCCTGAGGCGTGGGATAGCCCTTGGCAATGTTTTCCCCCGCGGTGCGGTAGGAGAGACCGAAGGCCGTAATCATCTGGAAAGGAGAGCCGTATGTAGGGCTGTTATGGGAAAAATACCCATTTTCCAGCATATCCCGGGACTTATAGCGGGCCACCCGCGAGAGCTCCCAGTTGGCGGTCAGCGGACGCAGACCGTTTTGCTGACGGATCTCGTTGACCAGACGGATGACCTCCGCCTCATAGCTGGCGACGGTGCTGTCCAGCTGCGGGATCTGCAGGATCTGTCCCGGATAGATCAGATCCGGATTGCTGATCTGGGGATTTGCCTGAATGATCTCACTGGTTCCGACCTGATATTGAACCGCCAGCTTCCACATCGTGTCACCGGATACGACTCGATGAGAAAGGGAAGCCGCCGCAGCGGGAGTGGTCATCAAGCTTCCGGTCAGGATGGCCGTGGCAAACAGGGCGTGCAGTTTTTTCATAACAGTACCTCTCAAAATAGTATTCCGTATACGGACACTCAAAATTGTAACCGTTTTGTAACTATTTTTCAAAGGGTAATATCTTCCTGCATAATACAGAAGCCAGCGGAGCAGTTCCGGCCTGAGCGCGAAGAAATCCCCCGCCTTACTCAGAGCCTTCGCCATAAAGGGGACTTTGTACCAGACGGAAACTTTCCGCACTGATGTCATACCGTGCCAAAAGCCGCCGCTTTCCGGCAGTTCCGCTCCGGCACGCCCGATTGCGGATGGGCATCAAGCCGCCGTTTCTCGTCCAACCCCAACAAAAAATCCGCAGCGTCCCTCACGGGATACTGCGGATTTTGTAAGGTTGCAACACGTAAGAGACCGTCAGCCAAAGGTCTTTACCGAACACCAGAGCAAAGCGGGTTCGGTTTGGAGAGGAGGAGCAGCGGCATGAGCGCGCTCTGACTTTTGTAAAAAAGTCGGAGCAAGCGATATAAAGTTTGCTTCGACGTGTAACATCGCAACACTATAGATGCTGTTATTTCCAGGTCTGCACCCAAAACCAAACCGAAGCCCAGCGCAGCGGGTTCGGTTTGGAAAGGAGGAGCAGCGGCATGAGCGCGCTCTGACTTTTGTAAAAAAGTCGGAGCAAGCGATATAAAGCTTGCTCCGACGTGGTGCCGGTGGCGGGACTTGAACCCGCACGCCCAAAGGACAACTGATTTTGAGTCAGTCTCGTCTGCCATTCCGACACACCGGCGTACCAGTTTCTTATTATATCGGACGGGAAGGGATTTGACAAGAGAAAACAGAAAAATTTTGCCGCGGCGGTGGGAGAACGAAGGGCAAAATCAGAAATAGGAATACCATTTGCGGCGAAACTGTGGTACAATTAACAAATAATAAATTTACGACAAATTCACGGATCGCGCACAGGCCGCAGAAGGGCGCTGCGCCTTTTCAAATCACAGAGAAAGGTCGGACAGAATGAAAAGTACTGCCGGACTCGCCGTCATGCTGCTGGCCCTGCTGTCTCTGGCGGGCTGCTCCCTGCATTCGGACGATGACCTCTATCATATCCCTGAGCCGCCCAGGGAATTCCAGAACCTGACCAACCGGATCTCCACCGTTACGGACCAGGGGGCGGAGTACAGCGCGCCGCTGAGCGGTGAGAACATCCAGAACATCCAGCTCCAGGACCTGGACGGAGACGGTGCGGTGGACTCGGCGATCACTTTTTTCCGCATGAGCGGCGAGGAGAACCCGCTGAAGATCTACATTTACCGCCAGACTGAGGGAGATTATGAGCTGGAGGCGGTGATCGAGGGAGCCGGAACGGCCATTAACTATGTGGACTACGTGAATCTGGACGACAAACCGGACAAGGAGATCGTGGTGAGCTGGCAGTACAGCGACAAGCTCCACTTCCTGGATGCTTACCGGGTGTCCGGCGGACAGGTGGTCCAGATGCTGCACACGGACTATACCTATTTCAAAATTTTCGATATGGACCGGAACAATGACCAGGAGATCGTGGTCATCAACCAGCAGACCGACCTGCCCGGCCAGGTAGAGATCTATGACTGCCGGGATGGGCTGATGGAGCTGGACTCTGCCGCCGAGATTTCCCGCACCGACCTCATGACGGCTGAAGCGGGCCAAGCCGCGGCCAGCATCAAGGAGAGCGACGTGCGCAAGGGGTATCTCAAGGATATGGTGCCCGCTATCTTCGTCACATCCGACCTCTTCCGGGAGAGCAGCAATTTCCGCTATACCGATATCTTTGCCTGGGAGAGCGGCGAGGACGGGAAAAAGACGCTGCGGAATGTGACACTGGATCCGGAACAGGGCTACAGCGTCAGCACGGTGGGCAATTATGCCGTGGTGGGGCCCACCGATATCAACAAGGATTCCATCCTGGAGCTGCCCTCCTCGGTGGAGATCAGGGAGTACAAGTCCACCGGGACCGTTCCCAACTTCTGGCTCAACCGCTGGAACCAGTATGATGCGGAAGGGCAGCCCCACTATATCTACTCCACCTACTACAATGACCGGGACGGCTGGTATCTGGAATTGCCGGAGGAGTGGCTGGGCAAGATCACCCTCTCCCGCAGCGACACGGCGGGCGGCGGTGAGCGGGCAGTCATCTTCTCCTACTGGGAGGAGGACAGCGGAGAGGAGCCGATCCCCTTCCTGACTATCTACCGCCTGGCAGGCAGCAACCGGGTGAGCCGGGCCGGCCTGCCCGGACGGTTCCGCCTGGCGGACAGCGGCGAGGAAAATCCCAGCATCCTGTATGCCGCCCGCTTTGAGGAGCACGGCTGGGACTGCGGACTGGACGAGGAGGAGCTCAGGGCGAAATTCCATGTGATCCGCGCCGACTGGGGATCGTTTGACTGAGCGTGCATATCGTGAAACGGGAGAGTGAACTATGTTGAAAAAGGTACTGGTATTGGAAGACGAGGCCAATATCCGCAGCTTTGTGGTCATCAATCTGAAGCGGGCCGGCTATGAGACCATCGAGGCAGGCACCGGCGAGGAGGCCCTGGAACAGCTCAAGCACAACCCCGATATCAAGGTGGCGCTGCTGGACATCATGCTGCCCGGTATGGACGGCTTTGAGGTCTGCCGCCGGATCCGGGCCAGCAACAACCAGATCGGCATCATCATGCTGACCGCCCGTACCCAGGAGATGGACAAGGTCACCGGCCTGATGACCGGGGCGGACGACTATGTGACCAAGCCCTTCTCCCCGGCAGAGCTCACCGCCCGGGTGGACGCCCTCTACCGCCGGGCCGGCGGCGTGGTGGTGGAGAATACCGGCGAGATCAGCCAGCCCCCCTTCCTGCTCAATACCCGCAACCGGACGCTGGAGAAAAACGGCCAGCGGGTCAAGCTGACCCAGGTGGAGTACGCCATCGTCAAGCTCTTCATGGAAAATCCGGGCAAGGCCCTCTCACGGGAGGAGATCCTGGATACAGTGTGGGGCCGGGATTATTTCGGTGAGCTGAAGATCGTGGATGTGAATATCCGCCGTCTGCGGATCAAGATTGAGGACGATCCCACCAATCCATCCTTTATCAATACTGTGTGGGGCTACGGCTACAAATGGGGCGCGTAAGCCCGGATCCTCTTCCAGGTGGTGCATAAATGAAGAAGATGAAGGGCATTCGGAAGCGCTGGATGATGAACAACATCAGCGCCGCCCTGGTGATCGTTCTGCTGGCAGTGACCGCCTTCTCGGTGGCCATGGTCAGCTACTACTACTCCAGCATGAGCCGGGGGCTGGAGGAAAAGACCCGGACCGCCGTCAACGTGTTCGGCGGCTACAAGACGGAGGCGGCCTATTATCAGAACGCCTACACCTTCGTCAACAACCAGTTTGAGGACCGGGACCGGCTGGAATTTCAGATCCTGGACAGCGACGGCGCGGTTCACTTCTCCAGCTACCTGCTCATCTCGGGCTACAAGCCGGGCACGCCGGACATCGACGAGGCCCTGGGCAGAGTGGAGGGGGTCTCCCCCCGGATGCGGATGTGGACAGGCAATGACCCCAGCACCGGCGAGCATATCATGGCGGTGTCCTGCCCCCTGATGGTGGACGGCCAGGTGGTGTCGGCCATCCGCATGGTCACCTCCCTGACCCAGGTGGACCGGCAGATCTTCCTGGTGGTGGGCATCTCACTGCTGGTGGGCATGCTCATTCTGGTCATGCTCTATTTCTCGGGGCTCTTCTTTGTCCGGTCCATCGTGGACCCGGTGGCCGACGTGACCCGCACCGCCGAGCACATCGCCGCGGGGAGCTACGGCATCCAGATCGAGAAGAAGTTTGATGACGAGGTGGGCGACCTCATCGACGCCATCAACAATATGTCGCTGAAGATCAAGCAGTCGGAGAAGATGAAGAACGAGTTCATCTCCTCAGTGTCCCACGAGCTGCGCACCCCCCTCACCGCCATCAACGGCTGGGCCGAGACCATCATGAACGGCGAGGTGCGGGACGCCCAGGACGTGAAGAAGGGCATGGGCATCATCGTCAGCGAGGCCCGCCGCCTGACCAACATGGTGGAGGAGCTGCTGGAGTTCTCCCGCATCCAGGACGGCCGGTTCACCCTGTCTATCGAGCCGGTGGATATCAAGGCCGAGCTGGAGGACGCGGTCTATACCTACAAGGAATTTTTCCGGCGGGAGGGCATCGAGCTGACCCATACCGACTGCGAAGAGGAATTCCCGGTTATGAACGCCGACCCGGAGCGGCTGCGGCAGGTGTTCTGCAACCTGCTGGACAACGCAGCCAAGCACGGCGGCAGCGGAAAGCGCATCGACACCGCCATCCGCCGGGAGGAGGATCAGGCGGTTATCACCATCCGGGACTACGGCCCCGGCATTCCGGAGGAGGAGCTCCCCCACGTCAAGACCAAGTTCTACAAGGGCAGCTCCAAGGCCAGAGGCAGCGGCATCGGCCTGGCGGTGTGCGACGAGATCGTGGCCCGGCACCAGGGTACGCTGGACATCGGCAATGCTGAGGGCGGCGGCTGTATCGTTACCATCCGGTTCCCGGTTGGAACATAAGTTCGACTTCCCGGCTTGCAAATGATGGGGGATTCTGATACAATCGGAGCAAAGACGGACAGGCCGGGGCGGCTGCCCCGACCGTTTGGGAGCCGCCGTGAGATCAACAGATCCGAAAGGGATCACAAAGGAGTTTTCTATGCCTGAACAGGAAGCAAGAGCCTGTGCCAGACCGTTCAAGACCATGATCGGCGGCCAGGCGCTCATTGAAGGGATCATGATGATGGGGCCGGAAAAGAAGGCCGTGGTGGTCCGCCGCAGCGACGGCGGGCTGGAGGAGCAGGTGGAGGATCGGGTGCTCATCAAGGACAAGCACCCCATTTTCGGCGTACCCCTGATCCGGGGCGTATTCAACTTTGGTTCCTCCATGGCCAACGGCGTAAAGGCCCTGATGTACTCGGCGGAGTTTTACCCCGAGGGTGACGAGCCGGAGGAACCCTCCAAATTCGAGCGATGGCTGGAGAAAAAGCTGGGCAGCGAGAAGGTGTACTCCCTGGTGGTGACCCTGGCCCTGGTGCTGGGGATTGCCTTCTCGGTGGGGCTGTTCATCCTGCTGCCCACTGCCGTGGTGGGAGGCGTCGGCTGGCTGTTCCACGGTATGCCCATGTGGGTGCGCAACGTGCTGGAGGGCGTGGTGCGCATCATCATCTTTATGGCCTATCTGATGCTCTGTTCCAAAACAAAGGATATGCACCGGGTGTTCCAGTACCATGGCGCTGAGCACAAGACCATCTTCTGCTACGAGGCTGGCCTGCCCCTGACGGTGGAGAACGTGCGCCGTCAGCCCCGGCACCATCCCCGGTGCGGCACCAGCTTTTTGTTCGTGGTCATCGTGGTGGCTATCCTCATCTCCAGCTTTGTGTTCTCCTTTGTGGAGATCACCAACGTGTTCGCCCGTATGGGCGTCCACCTGCTGCTGCTGCCGGTGGTGGTGAGCATCACCTATGAGCTCAACCGCTGGGTGGGCGGCCACGACAATCCGGTGACCCGCCTGCTCACCGCGCCCGGCCTGTGGCTCCAGAACTGGACCACCTTTGAGCCGGACGACTCCATGATTGAGGTGGGCATCCGCTCCCTGGAGCTGGTGCTGCCCAGCGAAAAGGGCAAGGACGCGTGGTAATGAGAAGCGCGGAGGCGAGCGGAGCAGGGCGGATGGACCGGAGGGAGGGCGCGAAACCGAAGGACCGCGGAGCGGGCCTGTTTCAAGCCCGAGACGGAGGGAAGCCGCCCGTCGCGCAGCCGCCGGAGCGTGACAGGAAGAAGCGCGGAGGCGAGCGGAACAGGGCGGATGGACCGGAGGAAGGGCGCGAAACCGAAGGACCGCGGAGCGGGCCTGTTTCAAGCCCGAGACGGAGGGAAGCCGCCCGCCGCGCAGCCGCCGGAGCGCGACAGGAAGAAGCGCGGAGGCGAGCGGAGCAGGGCGGATGGACCGGAGGGAGGGCGCGAAACCGAAGGACCGCAAAGCGGGCCTGTTTCAAGCCCGAGACGGAGGGAAGCCGCCCGTCGCGCAGCCGCCGGAGCGTGACCAAACGGCATTTGACCACAGAGAGAAACTGAGTCAGAGGGTGATTCCATGGCGACCACCTATAACAACCTGTATCTGGATGCCAGGAAGAGGCTGAAGGCCGCCGGGATCGAGGCGGCCCAGCTGGAGGCCAGGGAGATCGTATGCTTTGCGGCGGAGAAGTCCCGGGACCAATTTTACCGGGACCTGACTTTGTACGCCTCCGACCAGGTGGAGCAAAAGATGGCTGAGCTGGTGGAACGCCGCCTGGCCGGGGAGCCTGTGGCCTATCTCATCGGCGAGTGGGAGTTTTACGGCCTGCCGCTGGATATTTCCCGGGACGTGCTCATCCCCCGGCTGGACACCGAGGTGCTGGCCGAGCAGGCCATCCTGCTGGCCCGGGCCGCCGGAGAGGGGGCGCGGGTGCTGGACCTGTGTGCCGGCAGCGGCTGCGTGGGTCTGGCGGTGGCCGCCAATGTGCCGGGATGCCGGGTGGTGCTGACCGACGTGTCTGAGGGGGCGCTGCGGATCTGCCGGCAGAATGTGCGCCGCAACGACCTGAACGCCCGGGTCACCTGTGTCCAGGCCGATGCCCGGCAGGATCCGCCGGCCGCCCTGTGGGATTTTGATGTGATTGTCAGCAACCCGCCCTACATCCCCAGCCGGGATATCCAGGGGCTGGACCCCTCGGTGAAGGACTATGAGCCCCGGATGGCCTTGGATGGCGGAGACGACGGGCTGGACTTCTACCGCGTGATTGCCCGCAAGTGGAAAAGCGCCCTTCGGCTGGGGGGCACCCTCCTCTTTGAGGTGGGCATGGGACAGGACCGGGATGTGGAGGCCATTTTGTCCGGAGAGGGCTATGAACACATCCGCAGTTTTCAGGATACCGGCGGCATCTGGCGCGTGGTGACCGGAGAGGTCAACGGTTAAGAGTCCGGCTTATTGGACAGTACATATGCGATACTCAGAGTGTACACGGGACGGGACAAGGCGTCCGGCCCGGTCTCCATACAGCGCCGGCCAGAGGGCCGGACGGAAAGGAAGGGGATAACAATGGCAGATAAGAAAAAGATGGTGGAAGCGGCGGCTCCCGCGGCGGATAAGAAAAAAGCCCTGGAGACCTGCCTTGCCAATATCGAAAAGACCTACGGAAAGGGCACGGTCATGCGTCTGGGCCAGAACAGCAACGTGGTGGTGGAGGCCATCCCCACCGGCTCCCTGTCCCTGGACCTGGCGCTGGGCATCGGCGGCGTGCCCAAGGGCCGCATCATCGAGGTGTACGGCCCTGAATCCTCCGGTAAGACCACTCTGGCCCTCCATATCGTGGCCGAGGCACAGAAGCGGGGCGGCGAGGTGGCCTTCATCGACGCGGAGCACGCTCTGGATCCCTCCTACGCCCGGGCGCTGGGGGTGGATATCGACTCCATGCTCATCTCCCAGCCCGACACCGGCGAGCAGGGCCTGGAGATCTGCGAGGCCCTGGTCCGCTCCGGCGCCATCGACGTGGTGGTGGTGGACTCGGTGGCCGCGCTGACCCCCCGGGCTGAGATCGAGGGCGACATGGGCGACAGCCACGTGGGCCTGCTGGCCCGCCTGATGAGCCAGGCCCTGCGCAAGCTGGCCGGCTCCATCGCCAAGACCAACTGCATCGTGGTCTTTATCAACCAGCTCCGCGAGAAGGTGGGCGTGGTCTACGGCAACCCCGAGGTCACCACCGGCGGCCGGGCGCTGAAGTTCTACGCGTCGGTGCGGATGGATGTGCGCCGGGTGGAGTCCCTGAAGAGCGGCGGTGAGGTCATTGGCAACCGCACCCGGGTCAAGGTAGTCAAGAACAAGGTGGCCCCTCCGTTCCGGGAGGCCGAGTTCGACATCATGTACGGCGAGGGCATCTCCAAGGTGGGCGAGCTGGTGGATCTGGGCGTCAAGCTGGACGTGATCCAGAAGTCGGGCTCCTGGTTCTCCATGGGCGAGATGCGCATCGGCCAGGGCCGGGATGCGGTGAAGCAGTATCTGAAGGATAATCCCGACGTGGCCCAGCAGATCGAGGAGGAGATCCGCCGCAATTCGTTTAAACTCATGTCCAGCCAGTCCCAGGTGGCGGCCCGTGCCGCCGGCCGGGCAGTGGACGTGAGCGCCGAGGATTTTGAGGACGGCGGCGACAATGCGTCTGAATAAGCTCTCGCCCTCCCAGAAGGTCCGGGGCCGGTGGCTCCTCTATCTGGAGGATGGCAGTATCCTGCGGGTGGGGGAGGCTGAGGTGGCCTCCTTCGGGCTGTACGCGGGAATGGACCTGACGGCGGAGACCCTGGAGGCGCTGCGGGCGGCCCAGCGGCGCTCCGCCCTGCGGGAGAAAGCCCTGCGGGCGCTGGAGCTGCGTCCCCTCTCCCGGAAGGAGCTGGTGGACAAGCTCACCGCCCGCCCCCGGAAGCGGGAGAGCGGGGAGCAGGAGGAGCCCCCCGACCGGGAGACCGCCCAGGCGGTGGCCGACTGGCTGGAGGAGCTGGGCTATCTCAACGATGAAGAGTATGCCAAGAGCGTGGTCCGCCACTACTCGGCCAAGGGCTATGGGGCCCGGCGGCTCCGGGACGAGCTCTGCCGCCGGGGCGTCCCACGGGAGTTCTGGGAGGAGGCTCTGGCCGAGGCGGAGGAGTCTGATGAGTGCATCGACGCCTTCCTCGCCAAAAAGCTGCGGGGGACCGAGCCCGGTGACCGGAAGGCACTGAAGCGGGCGTCCGACGCCCTGGCCCGCCGGGGGTACTCCTGGTCAGAGATCCGGGACGCACTGGCGCGGTATGGTATGGAGCCGGAGGAATAGAGCGGCCGGGGCCCACCCGTGTGAACAGCATAAAAATAACCCAAATTGGAGCGATCATATGTCTTATCGAGTAGCATTTGTATCTCTGGGCTGCGCTAAGAATCTGGTCAATACCGAGCAGATGATGGCCCTGTGCCGTGAGGCTGGGTATACCGTTACCGGCGAGGCCGAAGGGGCCGACGTGGCCGTTTTGAATACCTGCGGCTTCATCGAGTCGGCCAAGAGCGAGGCCATCGACAACATCCTGGAGCTTGCCCGGCTGAAGGAGCAGGGCAAGCTGAAAAAGCTGCTGGTCACCGGCTGCCTCACCCAGCGCTACCGGGAGGAGATCCGCATGGAGCTGCCCGAGGTGGACGGCATGCTGGGCACCGGCAGCTATACCGACGTGGTCTCCGCGGTGGAGGAGCTGATGGCTGGGGAGCACCCGGAGCACTTCGGCGACATCCACCGTACCTATGAAGATGGGGAGCGGATGGTCACCACTGCGCCCTATACCGCCTTTCTGAAGATCGCCGAGGGGTGCAGCAACGGCTGCGCCTTCTGCATCATCCCCAAGCTCCGGGGCCGCTACCGCAGCCGCTCCATGGAGTCTCTGCTCCACGAGGCCAGGGCCCTGGCCGACCGGGGCGTGAAGGAGCTTATCGTCATCGCCCAGGACATCACCCGCTACGGTCTGGACCTGGGGGACGGCAGCACCCTGGCGGGCCTGCTGCGGGAGCTGTGCAGGCTGCCCTTCCACTGGATCCGGCTGCACTACCTGTACCCCGAGGCGGTGACCGACGAGCTCATCGGGACCATCGCGTCGGAGAAGAAGATCCTCCACTATCTGGATATCCCCATCCAGCACTGCAACGACGGCATCCTCTCCGCCATGCGCCGGCGGAACACCAAGGCTGAGCTGACGGAGCTCTTTGCCAAGCTCCGCGCCGCCATGCCCGACGTGGTCATCCGTACCTCTCTCATCTGCGGACTGCCCGGCGAGGGGGAGGCCGAATTTGAGGAGCTGTGCGAGTTCCTGCGGGAGCAGAAGCTCCAGCGGGCCGGCGTGTTCCAGTACTCCCGGGAGGAGGGTACCCTGGCCGCCCGGATGGAAAACCAGGTGGAGGACGACGTGGCCCGCCGCCGGGTGGAGCTGGTGGTGGACCTGCAGTCCCGGGTCATGGACGAGTGGAACGAGAGCCGCCTGGGCGAGGTGGTGGAGGTCCTGTGCGAGGGCTTCGACAGCACCGAGGGCTGCTTCGTGGGCCGCACCTGGGCCGACTCGCCGGAGATCGACGGCCGGGTACTGTTCACCGCCGGGGGACTCGTCCCCGCGGGCGAGTTTGTCAATGTCCGCCTGACCGGGGTCTCTGATGGGGACCTCACCGGCGAGATCGAGGAGTGAAGCTATGAATACCGCCAATAAGCTGACCATGCTGCGGATCGTGATGATCCCGGTTTTTCTGGTCATCCTTTACCTGAATTTTCCCTTCAACCGCTACCTGGCCCTGCTCATCTTCATCCTGGCCAGTATTACCGACTTCATCGACGGCTACATTGCCCGGCACTACAACCAGATCACCGACTTCGGCAAGTTTATGGACCCGCTGGCCGACAAGATGCTGGTGATGGCCGCCATGCTGTGGTTCGTGGAGGCGGGGCGCATGCCCGCCTGGGCCCTCCTGATCGTGGTGGTGCGGGAGTTCGCCGTCAGCGGCCTGCGGCTCATCGCCGTGGACAACGGGCGGGTCATTGCCGCCGCCTGGTCGGGCAAGGTCAAGACGGCCTCCACCATGGTGGGTATCTGTCTGATGCTGCTGCCGGTGCCTCCGGCGGTGGACCTGGTGGTCACCGCCGTGATCGTGGTGACGACGGTATATTCCGGTGTGGAATACTTCGTAAAAAACCGTGACGTGATCGATTGGAGCCACATGTGAGCGGGGAGAAGCGGTCCCTCCGGGTGGGAATGATGCTGCTGGGCATCTTTCTCATGGGTACCGGAGTGGCATGCATGGTCAAGTCCCGTACCGGCACATCGGCCATTACCAGTCTGCCCACCATCCTGAATGTGATCGTGCCTCGGATCTCCCTGGGGACCTTTACATTCCTGTTCAACATGCTCTTTTTCCTGGGACAGTTTCTGGTGGAGCCGGGCACCTTCCGCCCATCGAAGCTGCTGCAGATCGTGCCCACCTTTTTCTTCGGGCTGGCGGTGGACGTGAACATGTGGCTGCTGGGCTGGTGGGCGCCGCCAAACTACGCCTTTCAGCTGGCCACCCTGCTGTGCGGCGTGTTCATCTTCGGCCTGAGCCTGGCCATGATGATCTCGGCCAATGTGATCCTCATGCCCATCGACTCCTTCATGTCGGCGGTGTGCCGCAGGTTCCATATGGAGTTCGGCAACGTCAAGACAGGGCTGGACGTATCCATGGTGATCCTGTCCACAGTCGTCTCCCTGCTGGCGCTCCACCGCCTGGTGGGCGTGCGGGAGGGCACGGTGGTGGCCGCCGTCTGCGTGGGCCAGTGCTGCCGCCTGTGGCGCCGCTTCACCGACCGGCTGGTGGGTATGGAATGATAGCTTTGGAAAGAGGACCGCGAAAGCGGTCCTCTTTTTATGTACCTGCATCGGAGTGAGAATTAACTTAAAGTGTTGGTTTTTACCTGTTTGAAATTACTTCGTCGAAATGGCGGAAAAGGCTTCGCCTTGAAGCGGCGAAGCCTTTTAACAGTCAGATAACTTGGAAGTTGTCTTAGCCGTTATCTTTGTCGTTCTTGTCTTTCACGAAAAATGACAATATAAAAATTCCAATCGTGATCCAAGGATAAATCTTAAAAATCACCTTTCTCACTCCCAGAGGAATCGGAATAACAATAGGCACACCCATTGTGGCAATCGCAAATATAACAAACACGATTGCGACAAGAAACATAACAAGAGCGATGATGCGTAGCTTCCTCTTCATCACAGCACCTCCACAACTTCCAATTTATCTTTCTATCATATTATCATATCTTTCTGCTTGCATCAATGATTGGTGAAAGTGCCAAAGTGGAGGTCGACAACAGTTTATATTAATTGGGACAAGAATTGTCCGCCCTTGACACCCGGGACGTGCTATGCTAATATAATGTATCAAAGAACAGCGCGAGGAACGGAAAGAGTAGCATCTCACCCGGCGGACAGAGAGGGCGCGTCAACGGCTGAAAGCGCGCCAACGGCGGAGGATGTGAAGTGCGTCCGGGAGCGCGGGACGTAATGGTCCCCGGTTGGCCGCCGTTAGCGGGCCGGGCTGGTTGCTGGACCGGCCATGAGTGAATACAAGAGTGGAACCGCGACTGTGAAGCCGCCTCTTGTGCC
>JALEZN010000050.1 GCA_022772585.1 Clostridiales bacterium | reverse complement strand
AACCAACCGTCCAGGGTATCCTCCTCCTTGGTAAAGCCGTGAGCCTTGCCGCAGTGGGGGCAGACGAAGCCCTCGGGCAGGATCTCCTCCGCCGTCTTGGTGAACCAGGCGTTGGAGCCCTCTTTCTCAAAGAGGGCGGATACGGCGGCGATGGTCTCGTCGGTGCAGATGGGCTTGCCGCACTCGGCGCAGTAGAACACGGGGATGGGCAGGCCCCACTTGCGCTGGCGGCTGATGCACCAGTCGGCCCGCTCCCGGATCATGGCCTTCATCCGGTCGATGCCCCAGCCGGGCACCCAGCGCACATCGTCGCAGGCGGCGCAGGCCTCGTCCTTGAAGGCGTCCACGGAGCAGAACCACTGGGGGGTGGCACGGAAGATGATGGGGTTCTTGCAGCGCCAGCAGTGGGGATAGGAGTGGACGATCTCCTCGCTGGCGAAGAGGGCGCCGCTCTCCTTCATGTCGGCCAGGATGACGGGGTTAGACTCGTCGGTCTTCATGCCGGCGTACTTGCCGGCGTACTCGGTGTGGCGGCCCCGGTCGTCCACGGGCACCACCATCTCCATCTTGTAGCGCTTGCAGGTCTCGTAGTCGTCGGCGCCGAAGCCGGGTGCGGTGTGGACGCAGCCGGTACCGGAGTCCATGGTGACGTACTCGGCGGTGCACAGCTGGCTGGTCTTGTCCAGGAAGGGGTGCTGGGCCAGCATATACTCAAAGTCCTGGCCCTGGAACCGGGCCACAGTCTCATAGTGCTCAAAGCCGCCGATCTTCATGACCTTCTCGCACAGGGCCTCGGCCATGATATACATCTCGCCGTTATCGGCCTTGACCAGCACATAGCTCTCCCGGGGGTGGACGGCGATGGCCAGGTTGCCGGGCAGGGTCCAGATGGTGGTGGTCCAGATGACGAAGTACATCTTGGAAATGTCGCCGTACTGGCCCAGCTTGCCCAGGTCGTCCTTCACCTGGAACTTGACGTAGACGGTGGTACAGGGATCGTCCTGATACTCGATCTCGGCTTCGGCCAGGGCGGTCTCGTCCTTGGGGCACCAGTACACGGGCTTGAGGCCCTTGTAGATATAGCCCTTCTTGTACATCGCGCCAAAGACCTTGACCTCCTCGGCCTCAAAGCCGGGGTCCATGGTCTTGTAGGGGTGCTCCCAGTCGGCCAGCACGCCCATGCGCTTGAAGCCGTCCATCTGGATGTCGATATACTTCTGGGCGTAGTTGTGGCAGGCGGTGCGGAACTCGGGCACGGACATGTTCTTGCGGTTGAGCTTCTGCTCCTTGATGATGGCGGACTCGATGGGCATGCCGTGGTTGTCCCAGCCGGGGATATAGGGGGTGTAGTAGCCCCGCATGGCATACATACGGGTGATGAAGTCCTTGATGGACTTGTTCAGGGCGTGGCCCATATGCAGGTTGCCGTTGGAGAAGGGAGGGCCGTCGTGGAGGGCGAAGAGGGGCTTGCCCTCGTTCTTCTTCAGCATCTCATGGTACAGGTCCATGTCGTTCCAGCGCTGGAGCATCCCCGGCTCGCGGCTAGGCAGCCCCGCCCGCATGGGGAAGTCGGTCTGAGGCAGGTGTACGGTCTCGTTGTAATCCATTGGTCGTTTTCCTCCGTTATATCGTTACTTTTTGTTTCCTCTCCTTGGGCAGATATCCCGCCCGGCAGCTCCGGGGCCCATCCGCTTTCCGGTCCGGGGCGGGCGGCAAAAAAACGCCTTTGTCTCTCCTTTACAAGAGACAAAGGCGTTTATGACCTCTGCGGTACCACTCTTTTTGCCGCGCAGGGCGGCCCCTCGATCCGTGCCTTTGGCACGGGGGCGGTATAACGGCCGCCGGCCGTCCGGGCCTACTGCTCTTCAGCCGGACGCTCCGAGGTGATCTTCCCGCTCCGTCCCTGTCCGCCTTGCACCGAACGGCGGCTCTCTGTGCAGGGGAATGGGGCGCTACTTGTCCTCATCTGCGCGTATTGCACTATTTCCTGCGCCGCTTTGGCGCAGAGATATCTTATCCGCTTTGGTCCCCTCTGTCAAGAGGGGTCACTTGATTTCGTAATCCTTGCCAAACTGCAGGTTGGAAAAGTCGATCCGCTTGGTGGGCGCGGTGTCGTCCGGATCCTCCTCCGGCCGGGTCTCCATGGGCTGGCGGACCGGGCGCTTGTGGCGCTCGCCCTCGGCGGGGTTCATGTTCAGCTCCATCAGTTCGGCATAGAGCCCGCCGTCGTTTTTATCCTCCACCGGCACCTCGATGGTGATCTTCTCCTCTTCCTTCACCGCCTCTTCCACGGCCTGGCCGATGGCCTGGGCGGCAGCCTCCACCTGGTCGGGCTCCTCCGCCGGAGCGGTGAGCTCGCTCAGGGAGGCCAGGTAGTCCATCTCGTTCTGGTAAAGCTCCTTCAGCCGCTCCACATACTTGGCGGTGGACTGGCGGGCGGCAGTGAGCCGGGCCTCCTCGTCGGCGATCTCCCGCCGCAGCTGGGCCCGCCGCTCCTGGGCGTCGGCCTCCACGCTCTTGAGCAGTTCGACCTTCTTGGCCTCCGCCTCGGCCACCATCTCGTCGGCCATCCGCTGGGCGGTCAGCAGGGCCTTGCGCATGGCCTCCTCGGTGGAGCGGTACTCCTCCACCTTGTCCACCAGCACCTTCATCTTGCTCTTCAGAACGGCGTTTTCCTTATAGAGCGATGTATAGTCCTCGGTAAGCTGGTCCAGGAACTCGTCCACCATGGCCATGTTGTATCCTCCGAACGAGGCCTTCGCAAAGGCGTGCTCAGAGACTTCCTGAGGCGTCAGCATATCGTAATCCCCCGCTTTTCGTTCATCTCATTCTCTCCGGCTGCACTTAGAAATACAGCCCGTTGTTCTCCAGTTCGTCGATCAGATCACCCAGGATGTCCACGTTGTAGGGCGTGATGATGTAGGTGGCCAGGGCCACCTTCTTGATCTTGCCCTCGTTGGCGTAGGCCACGCCGGACAGGAAGTCCAGCAGGCGGCGGGCGATGTCCTTGTTGGTGGACTCCAGGTTGAGCACCACGGTGCGCTTCTCCCGCAGGTGGTCGGCGATCTCGGCCGCGTTCTCAAAGCGGTCGGGCTTGACCAGCACCACCTGGAGCTGGGTGGTGGTGTGGATATTGACCACCTTGTTGCTCCGGCGCTCGGGCTCCATATTGAACGAGCCCGTGTCGCGCTTGGGCGCGGCCTTGCGGGGCTCGCTCTGCTCAGCGCGATTCATCTCGTCGAAATCATCCTCAAAATCGTCCATAGAATCCTCATCCTCATACGGGCGGGCAAGCCGCTTGAGTTCATCGATAAATCCCATATTGGTCTCCTTCTGATGCCATTGGTACCGGTCCCGAAACAGTCCCGGCGCAAAAGGCTCGCCGCCTTTTGTCACTCCTGCCGCGCCTGCCCCATGGGAGGCCTGGGCCCAAAGAGGGCGGTGCCCACACGGACCAGGGTAGCCCCCTCCCGGACGGCATCCTCGTAATCCCGGCTCATCCCCATTGAGAGACAATCCATAACGCAATTATTATCATCCAACTTTTCCTTTATGTCAACAAAAAGCTGTCGCATTTCCGCAAAAAAGTGACGGTTTTCCCCCTCGCAGGCGGCGGCGGGAGGGATGGCCATCAATCCGCGCAGCCGCACATGGGGCAGAGCGGCCGCCTTTTGGGCCAGGGCGGGCAGCTCGGCCACGCTCAGGCCGCTTTTGCTCTCCTCATCGCCCACGTTGACCTCTATCAGGATGTCCTGCACCACGCCCACCTTGGCGGCCCGGTCCTCAATGGCGTCCAGCAGATGCTCCGAGCTCACCGACTCGATCAGATCCACCTTGCCCACCACGTATTTCACCTTATTGGTCTGCAGATGTCCAATGAAATGGAGCCTGGCCCCCTCATAGGCGTTGTCCGCCAGGTGGGCTGTCATCTCCTGCACCCGGTTCTCGCCGCACACCGTCACGCCGGCGGCGATGGCCGCCCGGATGGTCTCGGAGGTCTGGACCTTGGTGGCCGCCACCAGGGTGATCTCCGCCGGGTCCCGGCCCACCTCA
Organism: Clostridiales bacterium; assembly: GCA_022772585.1. GTDB lineage: Bacteria > Bacillota > Clostridia > Oscillospirales > Oscillospiraceae > Pseudoflavonifractor_A. The sequence goes on along the minus strand of JALEZN010000050.1, from coordinate 19,466 downwards.
CGGGCCGCCGCGGCGATCTTCTCCCGCACCTTCTGAATGTTCTCTTCCAACAATGCCATAACGCGCACCTCTGTTTCTCTGCTGATGCAAACTCCGGTCTACCGGATGACCTTTCCGTCAAAGAGGTCCCGTCCGGCCACGATGATCTCATCGCCGGCCCTCAGATCCTTCCGGGCGGCCTTGGGATCGTCGGGCGACACGGCCCGGACCACACAGTAGTCGTCCCGCTGGTCCAGGATCTCCACCGGCTTGAATTCGGCCTGGGCCCCTACCAGGGCGTACACCCCCGTGACCTGGCGCTCCACGGTCTGTCCGCTCTCCTCGTCGGTCCCGGTCTCAGTCACCACCCGGATGGCGTTTTTGGGCACCCGGATGCCGCTCTTGCTGCTGAACACCAGGTCCACCGTCTGCCGCCGCAGCAGCGTGGTGTCGGACAGGAAGCGGGTGGAGGACAGGATCACCGTCATCCGCCCGTCCTGGGGAGGACCGATGCGCTCCACCTTCATGGAGACCTCACCCGCCCAGTCCCGGGAAAAGCGCACCTTCACGGTGCCTCCCTCGGTCAGGTGGCCGGCCTCCTCCTCTGAGAGGGGGCAGACAAAATACCACTTTGTGTCGGTGATGAGCTTGCCCACCGCCGCGGCGTCCTGAGCCGGCTTTTGGGCGGCCAGACGGTCCAGGTCGGCGGGCGTCAGGGTCTCCAGCCCCTCCGGTGTCAGCAGAGTCTCATACCCGTCCACCTGGCCGGAGAATACCCCCGACTCTTCCACGGCCACCCGGGTGGTATCGGCGGCGGACTGGCTCTGCAGGGCGGCGATCTGGCTGTTCAGGCTTTCCAGCTGGGCCTGCGCCGCCGCGGCCCCCTCGCCCTCCCCGCTGTAGGTGTCGGCCCGCTGGTACACCAGCCCCTTGAGCTCCATGGTCTGGTCCTCCAGCCGGGTGAAATCCTCCGCCGCCACCGAGCCCCTCAGGGCCGCGATGGCCTGGATGATCCCGGCGCTGAGGCGGGCGTTGTCGCTGACGTCCCCGCTTTTGTTCAATGCATATTGCAGCTGGTCACGCTCGGCCTCCAGCGCCTGGAGCTGGCCGCGCCGGTCGGCGGCCGCCGTGCTGCTGTAGAGCACTGCCACCGTCTGGCCCCCGGCCACCTTCTCCCCCTCGCTGAAGAGCTGGTCCACCACGGCGGCAGGCGCCCCCTGAATCACCTTCTCCTCCCGCACCAGGAAGCCGGTGGCCTCCATGGCGTCGTCCACCGTGCAGGAGTAGGCCGTCACGGTGGTAAAGGGATCGGTCAGTGCGTCCCAGGCGTACACCCCCAGGTAGATCACAATGGCGCCGAACAGCACCAGCATCATGATTCGATTGAGCAGCGCTCCCTGTTTCATCTCTCTTGTTTCCTTCCCCTCCGCCGCCGGAGAAAGCCTCTCCCGGCGGCGGAGGTGTATCTCGCATGTATATTACCGCCCGCTCTGGGCTGCGGGCATGCCCTCATCCTGGCGCAGGTCCACCGGCCGCTCCGGCATGATGGTGGAGATGGCGTGCTTATAGATGACCTGCTGCTTGCCCTCGCTGTTCACAACCACCACAAAGGCGTCGAACCCGGCGATCTGTCCCCGGATCTGGTAGCCGTTCATGAGAAATACCGTGACGTTGGCCCGGCCGTTCCGGGCGCGGAGGAGGAAGAGCTCCTGGAGATTGTTGATCTTTTGCATCATGTGATACCCCTTTTCTTTCTATGGCCGGCCCCGAAAGGCCCGCCGCGAGATAGCACTATGATAACCAACATTTTCCATATTCGCCCGTGAAATTTGTCGACACGGCAATTTTTTTGTTCACGAGCGCTTGAACTGCTTCTCCATCTGGCCCCGGGTCAGCTCGATGGCCACCGGACGGCCGTGGGGACAATACTTGACCGTACCCTCCATCACAGCCCAGGCCACCTTCTCCAGCTCGGCCGGGCTGTTTTTCTGGCCGCCCTTGATGGCCGCCTTGCACGCCATGGTGTGCATCAGCTCGTCCCGTGCCCCCTCCGGATCGGCCCGGCCGGTGAGGAGCAGCTTCCCCGCCAGCTCGGACAGGGTGCGCTCCACGTCCCCGGCGTCCACATAGTCGGGGCACTGGCGCACGATGACGGCTCCGCCGCCGAAGTCCTCCGCCTCAAACCCGAAGCGCTCCAGCAGCGCCAGGTTCTGGAGGAGGACGGCCCCCTCCTCCGCCGGGGGCGTAAAGACCACCGGCGTCAGCAGGAGCTGCCGCATAGGAGTATACCCCTCCGCCTTGAGCTTGTCAAAATTCATCCGCTCGTGGGCGGCGTGCTTGTCGATGAAGAGCACCCGGTCCCCCTGCTCCACAATGATGTAGGTGTTCAGCACCTCCCCGGCGATGCGCCAGGGCTCCGGCTCAGGCATGGGAGCGGGAGGTTCGGGTATCTCTCTTCCGCCGCTCTCCGCCCCGGGGAGGGGGGAGCCGGCCGCCTTTTCGTCCCTGCGCTCCGCGGCGGACGCCTTGGGTGTCCCGCCGTCTTTCTGTTCCGGGGCCGCGGTCATCCCCTTTTTCCCGTCCGCACGGTCCTCAGAGGGCCGGGGCGGGCGTTCCTCCTTCGGCTCCGCCGGGGCGGCGGTCGGACGGGCCGCTCCGCTCCGGGGGGCGGTGAAATCATGGAGGGGCAGGCTGCCCTTCCGCTCCGGCCCGGAGAGGATGCGCTCCAGGGCGGACACTCCCGGCCGCACCGGCTGCTTCCCGGCGGGGCGCTCCGTCTGCCCGGCCAGAGCACGGTACTGCTCCGCCGTCATGGTCTGGAAGCGGCCCTTGTCCGCTGAGACGGCGGGGCGGGCGGGTGCCTTCTCCAGCACCGCCGCCGGGCGGGTGCGGTCGGCCTCCAGCGCCGATCTGACGGCGTAATACACCGCGTCAAAGACCCGCTTGTCGCTGCCGAACTTGACCTCCTGCTTGGTGGGGTGGACGTTCACGTCCACCGCGTTGAGCTTGCAGGTCAGATGGAGGACGCAGCCGGGGAACTTGCCCACCATCTTCTGGTTGGCATAGGCCTCCTCCAGGGCGGCCGTCATGGTGCGGCTCTTCACGTAGCGGCCGTTGACGAAAAAGTGCTGGTATCCCCTAGTCCCCCGGCAGCAGGCGGGCAGGGAGGCAAAGCCGGTGACGCTCATCTCCTCGCCGGAGCCGTTCACCGGCGTCAGGCCCAGGGCCATGTCCCGGCCCAGCACGGCGTATACCGCGCTTTTGAGCTGTCCGTCGCCGGGGGTAAGGAGCTCCTGCTTTCCGTCCCGCAGGAATTTCACCGACACCTCGGGATGGGACAGGGCCAGGCGCTGCACCGCGGCGTACACCGCGGCCCCCTCGGCGGCGTCCTTTTTCATGAAATTCAGCCGGGCGGGGGTGTTGTAAAAGAGGTCCCGGACCACCAGCGTGGTGCCCTGGGGGCAGCCCGCCTCCTCCCGGCCGGTGACCACGCCCCCCTCCAGCTCCAGCGCCGTTCCCATGGCGGCGCCGGCGGTGCGGGTGAGCAGGCTCACCCGGGACACGGCGGCAATGGCGGCCAGCGCCTCCCCCCGGAAGCCCAGGGTGCCGATGGCCTCCAGGTCGTATTCGCTGCGGATCTTGCTGGTGGCGTGGCGGAGAAAGGCGGTCTCAGCCTCGTCGGCGGCAATGCCGCAGCCGTTGTCGGTGACCCGGATGAGGGACATGCCCCCGTGCTGGATCTCCACCGTCACGGCGGTGGCCCCGGCGTCGATGGCGTTCTCGGTCAGCTCCTTGGCCACCGACGCGGGGCGCTCCACCACCTCGCCGGCGGCGATCAGGTCGGCCACATGGGGGTCCAGCGGTCGGATATGAGGCATCGTGTTCCACCACACTTTCTATCAGCAGATCAATGGGTCCGGCGCCCCTGTAAGGGCGCCGGGAGAACCGGGCGCGCTTATCCTCCCACGGCCCGCAGGAGAGCCAGGCCGTTCACGGCCATGTGGAGGAGCACCGCCGTCCACACCGAGCTGCCCGCGTCGTAGCACCAGCTCAGTGCCAGCGCCATGGGCAGATACCGCCCCGCCAGCAGCAGGTAGCGCAGGTCCACCGTGCCGTAGGAAAAGACGAACTGCCACACGCTGTACAGGGCAAACAGGCCCGCCGACAGCACATAGGCCAGCCCCCGGCTGCAGCGCCGGACCGTTCCGAAGAGGAAGCCCCGGAAGATCATCTCCTCCACAATGGGCATGAGCACCACCAGGATCACAGTGGTAGCGCCCGGCGAGAGCAGGAACTGCTCCCGGTAGTTGTATACGTTGGGGTTTTCCACCGGACAGGGGAGGAGCGTCACCAGCGCGCGGAAAAGCTCCGCCCCCGCCAGTCCCACCAGCAGGGCGAACAGGTTCTCGGGCAGGCGGTCCAGCAGCAGCTCGAAATTCCGCTTCAGAAACCGCCAGAACAGCAGGAACACCAGCATCACCGAGATAAGGTAGTAGACCACATTGGCCTCGGCCACCGGCAGCTCTTCCCCCGTGGTCCGCTGGACCCACGCCATGGCGAAGGGGAATACAAAGAGGTATAGGACCGACAGCGCCGCCCCCCGGACGCACTCGCCGGGGGTCAGCTTTTCCTGCCGGTTTCGGCGGGGATACATGGGGCACGCTCCTTTCCGGTGCGGGCGGCGCGGGCCGCCCCGGGTCACAGCTTCTGTTTCAGCTCGTAGAGCAGATTCATGGCCTCGATGGGGGTCAGGGTGTTCAGGTCGGTGCGGCGCAGGCGGTCAGCCGCCTCGGCCGCTCCCAGGTCCAGCATGGAGAGCTGGCCGTTCCCGCCGTCCGTCCCGCCCTCCGGCGTCTGGGCGCGGTCCGGGGCCCCGGAGCGCTCCAGCTCCTCCAGAATGGCCCTGGCGCGCCTGATGACCCGCTCGGGCACACCGGCCAGCTTGGCCACCTCGATGCCGTAGCTCTGGTCGGCCCCGCCGGGGACGATCTTGCGCAGGAACAGGATGTCGTCCTTTTTCTTCTTGGCGGCGATGTTGTAGTTGCGCACGCCGGGGATCTGCCCCTCCAGCACGGTGATCTCGTGGTAGTGGGTGGCAAAGAGGGTCTTGGCCCCGAGGCGTTTCTTATCGGCGCAGTACTCCAGCACCGCCCGGGCGATGGACATGCCGTCGTAGGTGCTGGTGCCCCGGCCGATCTCGTCCAGGATGAGAAGGCTCCTGGACGTGGCGTTTTTCAGGAGCTCGGCCACCTCGGTCATCTCCACCATGAAGGTGGACTGACCGGCGCTCAGGTCGTCGCTGGCGCCGATGCGGGTGAACACCCGGTCCACCACGCCGATGCGGGCGTATTTGGCCGGGACGAAGGACCCCATCTGGGCCATGAGCACAATGAGGGCCACCTGCCGCATGTAGGTGGACTTGCCCGCCATGTTGGGGCCGGTGATGATGGCCACCGTGTGCTCGCCGCCGTCCATATAGGTGTCGTTGGGGACAAAGAGGCTGTTTTTCAGCATCTTCTCCACCACCGGATGGCGGCCCTCCCGGATCTCCACCGTGTCGGACAGGTCCACCTCCGGCCTGCAGTAGCCGCCGTCGGCGGCCACCGCCGCAAAGGAGGCGAGCACGTCCACCTGGGCTGCCGCCGCCGCCGAGCGCTGCACCGCCCCCACCTGGCCGGCGGCCTTTTCCCGGATGGTGCAGAAGAGCTCATACTCCAGGGCGGTGATGCGGTCCTGGGCCGAGAGGATGGTGTGCTCCATGTCCTTGAGCTCCTGGGTGATGTACCGCTCGCAGTTGACCAGGGTCTGCTTGCGGATATAGGTGTCGGGCACCTGGTCATAATAGCTCTTGGAAACCTCGATATAATAGCCGAAGACCTTGTTGAAACCCACCTTCAGGCTCTTGATGCCGGTGCGCTCCTTCTCCCGGGTCTCGATGGCGGCCACCATGTCCTTGCCGTTGACCATGATGTCCCGCAGGCGATCCACCTCGGCGTCATAGCCCGGGCGGATAAAGCCGCCCTCCCGCACCGAGAAGGGGGGATCGTCGTCGATGCCCCGGCCGATCAGGTCCCGCAGCTCCGCCAGGTCGTCCAGCTCCTCCCGCAGGGACTGGAGCAGGGGGGAGGGCAGGGGGGCGAGCAGCTCCCGCAGGGCGGGGAGCTTTCCCAGGCCGGCGGCCAGAGCTACCAGGTCCCGTCCGCCGGCAGTGCCGTATACGATGCGGCCGATGAGCCGCTCCAGGTCGGTGATCTCCCGCAGGCAGAGGATGATCTCCTCCCGGGCGATAGGGTCGTTCACCAGGGCCTCCACCGCCCCCAGCCGCTTCCCGATCTGGACCGGGGAGAGGAGGGGGCGCTCCAGCCAGCCGCGGATGAGCCGCCGGCCCATGGCGGTGCGGGTCCGGTCCAGCACCCACAGGAGGGAACCCTTCTTCTCCTTGGTGCGCAGGGTCTCGGTGAGCTCCAGGTTCCGCCGGGCCGTCAGGTCCAGCTCCATAAACTGCCCCGCGGTATAGTAGTTCAGGGCGGAAATGTGGGAGAGGTCGGTCTTTTGGGTCTCGTAGAGGTAGGAGAGCAGGCCGCCCACCGCCTGCACCGCCCGGATCTGGCCCTCCACCGCGTCCAGCCCGGTCTGAAACTGCTTTTTGCAGGCCGGACCCGCCACGTCGGGGCGGAAGCGGGCCTCGCCCCCGTTCTCACAGCGGCACTCCAGCCGCTGGGTCAAAAATTCCAGCAAGTCCCCGTCGCTGTAGGCCCCGTCAGAGAGCACCGCCTCCCGGGGGGCATAGCGGCCCAGCTCGTTGCGCAGGTGGTCCATGGTCTCAGGGCCGGAAAAGGCGGTCACCGCCATCTCTCCGGTGGAGATATCGCAGAAGGCCGCCGCCGCCCCGGCGGAGTCCCGGTAGATGGAGCAGATGAAGTTGTTGCGCCCCTCCTCCAGCATGGAGGAGGCGATCACCGTGCCCGGGGTGATGATGCGGATGATGTCCCGGTCCACCAGGCCCTTGGCGGTGGCCGGGTCCTCCATCTGCTCGCAGATGGCCACCTTGTACCCCCTGGCGATGAGCCGGGCGATGTAGGCGTCGGCGCTGTGGTAGGGCACGCCGCACATGGGGGTGCGCTCCTCCTCCGGCTTGCCCCGGTCCCGGCTGGTCAGGGTGAGCTCCAGCTCCCTGGACACCAGCCTGGCGTCCTCGTTGAACATCTCGTAAAAGTCGCCCAGCCGGAAAAACAGGATGCAGTCAGGGTGGGCCTCCTTCATCTGGATGTACTGGCGCATCATGGGGGTGGTGTCTGCTGGCATGGTCATGGCTCCTTTTCTAGTCTCATACGGTGGCTGCCGCCCGGAAGAACGGCGGGGCGCCCCGCCCTGCGGGATATATCATTCGCTCAGGCCAATTCGCCGAACAGGGACCACTTGTTGGCCCCGGTGATCCGGACGGGGACAAACTGCCCGATGAGGGCGTCCTCCCCCTCCAGGCGGACCAGGCGGTTGCCGGGGGTGCGGGCGGTGAGGCCCTTGTCGTCTTTTCCGTCCACCAGGCAGCGCAGGGTCTGCCCGATATAGGCGGCGTGCTTCTCCTCCGAGATCTGGTCCTGCCGGTCCACCAGGCGCTGGAACTCTCTGAGCTTCTCCTCCCGGCTCATGGGGTCGGGCATAGAGGCGGCGGGAGTACCCACCCGTGGGGAGTAGATGAAGGTGAAGAGGGCGTCGAAGCGCACCTCGTCGATGAGGGTCATGGTCTCCTCAAATTCCTCCGCCGTCTCGCCGGGGAAGCCCACGATCACGTCGGAGGTGATAACCACACCGGGCACCTGCTCCCGCAGGCGGCGGACCTTGTCCAGATACCCCGCCCGGTCATACACCCGGTTCATGGCCTTGAGTACCCGGTCGCTGCCCGCCTGGAAGGGCAGGTGGAAGCAGGGCGCGATCTTGTCGCACGCCCCCATGAGCTCGAAGAGCTTCTGGGAGGCGTCCTTGGGATGGCTGGTCATAAAGCGCAGCAGGAAGTCGCCGGGGATGTCGGCGGCCTTTTTCAGCAGGTCGGCGAAATCCATGGGCTCGCTGAGGTCCTTGCCGTAGGAGTTGACATTCTGGCCCAGCAGGGTGATGTCCTTGTAGCCGGCCTCCACCAGCTCCCCGATCTCCCGCAGGATGGCCTCCGGGCGGCGGCTGCGCTCCCGGCCCCGGACGTAGGGCACCACGCAGTAGGAGCAGAAGTTGTTGCAGCCGTACATGATGGACACCCAGGCCTTCACGTTTCCCTGCCGCACCACGGGGATGCCCTCGGCGATGGAGCCGGCCTCGTCCGGCGTCTCAAAGACCCGCCTGCCGGTGGCCCGGCAGCGCCACAGCAGCTCGGGGAAGCGCCACAGGGCGTGGGTGCCGAAGAGCAGGTCCACCTGGCGGTAGGACTCCTTCACCTTTTTGGCCACATGGGGCTCCTGGGCCATGCAGCCGCAGAGACAGATGATCTGGTTGGGGTTTGCCTTCTTGGTGTGGGTCAGGGCCCCCACGTTGCCCAGCACCCGCTGCTCGGCGTGCTCCCGGATGGCACAGGTATTCACCAGCACCAGGTCGGCTTTGTGTTCGTCATCGGTAAAGCCGTATCCCATCTGGGCCAGATAGCCCCGCAGCCGCTCGGAGTCAGCCTCGTTCTGCTGGCAGCCGTAGGTGTCCACCATGGCCAGGGGGGTGTGGTCCATGGCCGCGTTCATGGCGTGGACCCGCACGCAATATTCCATCTGGGCCGCGATCTGCTCCTGGGTGATCTGTGTCGTCTCTCGCTTCAAATCCGGTTCCTCCGCTCTTCGTGCCGTCAGCGGGCACATTTTTCAAACGATTTCTTATGCGCATACGCCGTCTCCGACGGCGTATGCCTGGATTTCAGGCCGCGGCGGGCTCCGTCCGCCGCATGGCCGTTTTTTATAGCTTTGCTGCGCAAAGCTATAAAAAATCATACCACTTTTCCCGGAAAAACACAAGGTTTTCGCCGCTGTGCACCCCCGCGTTTTCATTGACGGAAGAGTTTGGAACGTATATAATGGAAGTGATTTTCTCCAATGGGCGTCAATACCGGACTTCAGAAAGGCGGGAGCCATGAAAACGCTGGTGATCGAGAAAAAAGCCCTGAAAAACAACATCGCCGTGGTGCGGGAAAAGGCCGGACCGGCCGCCATCTACGGCGTCCTCACCGGGGACGGCGGCGGGGTGGGTACGGTGGAGCTGGCCCGGGTACTGCGGGACGAGGGGATCGGCCGCTTCGCCGTGGCCGAGGTGGCCGACGCCGAGGCCCTGCGCAAGGCCGGCCTGGTGGACGAGGAGATCCTGATGCTCCGCTCCACCGCCGACCGGGAGGAGCTGGACCGCCTGCTGGACCTGAACGTGGTGTGCACCGTGGGCTCGCTGGACGCCGGTCTGGCCCTGAACAGCGCGGCGGAGGCCCGCTCCACCGTGGCCGAGGCCCATATCCAGGTGGACACCGGCCTGGGCTTCGGCGGCTTTCTCACCAGCGAGCCGGAAAAGATCGTCAGCATTTTCCACAGCCTGCCCAATGTGGCCATCTCCGGGGTGTATACCCAGATCCACTCAGTCCACGCCGACGGGCGGGACGCCTCCGGCCAGCTGGACTCCTTCCATCAGGTGCTGGAGGCCGTCCACCAGGCCGGGTTCGAGACCGGCGTGGTCCACGCCGCCGGCTCCTACGCCCTGATGCACTATGACTTTGCCCGGATGGACGCGGTGCGGGCCGGCTCGGTGCTGCTGGGCCGCTGCCGCCGCCGGCGGGGGGACGGCCTGCTCCGGGTGGGCTACGGCGAGGTGCATATCGCCGGGACCCACTGGCTCCCCAAGGGCCACACCGTGGGCAACGAGCTGTGCGTCACCCTGCGGCGGCCCACCCGTGTGGCGGTGCTGCCGGTGGGCTATCAGAACGGCTTCGGGGTCTCCCGGGCCAGGGACACAGGCCTGCTGGCCACCCTGCGGCGGTGGTGGAACTCCCGCCATGTCACCGTCCGCATCGGCGGGCAGAAGGCCAGGGTGCTGGGCCGCATCGGCGCGCTGGAAACCCTGGTGGACGTCACCGACCTCAAATGCACCACCGGGGACCCGGTCTATTTCGATATCGACCCCATGTACGCCAAGGGCCTCAGGCGGGAGTTCCGGTAAAACCCGGTCAAACCCTATCCGGCCCTTCGTGCCGCTTCCCCCATACCATACAGCAAAGGATGATACCATGCGCGCGGTAGTCACACGAGTTAAAAACGCCTCCGTCGAGATCGGCGGACGGGTGAACGGGGCCATCGGGCAGGGCTTTCTGGTCCTGCTGGGGGTGGGCCCCAACGATACGGAAGCCCAGGCCGTGAAAATGGCCGACAAGGTCTGCGGCCTGCGGGTCTTTGAGGACGACAACGGCAAGATGAACCGGAATCTGGAGACGGTGGGGGGCAGCCTTCTGGTGGTCTCCCAGTTCACCCTGTACGCCGACACCAAAAGCCGCCGTCCCAGCTTCACCGGGGCCGCCAAGCCGGATGTGGCCGTCCCCCTCTATGAAAAATTCATGGAAGAGTGCCGCAGCCGGGGCTTTACCGTGGAGCACGGCGAATTCGGCGCGGATATGCAGGTCTTTTCCCAAAACGACGGGCCGGTGACCATCCTCTTCGATACCGAGAACATGTAAGCCCCCGCCGCGCCGAATCCGCGCCCTTTGGCGCGTTCCAAGCGTTTTGGCCCAGCCAAAACCTTGATGCCGGGCGGATTCACTCCGCCCGGGCAGATCAAAAAACGGGATCCCCGCAGGGCCAGCCCTGCGGGGCGCGGATATGCAGGTCTTTTCCCAAAATGACGGGCCGGTGACCATCCTGCTGGACACTGACCTGATATGATCTTGAGGTGATCTTATGGTGATCAAAACCATTCTGCTCCCCGCCGTGTCCACCAACTGCTACGTGGTGGCCGACGAGAAGGCCGGGGTCTGTGCCATTCTGGACCCCGGCGACCCCGATCCCCGCATCCTGAACACCGTGGCCGAGGAGGGCTGGCAGGTAAAGTGCATCCTGCTCACCCACGCCCACTACGACCACACCATGGGCGTGCCCGAGCTGCGCCGCCAGCTCCCCGGCGTGCCGGTATACGTCCACCCCGGCGACGCGGAGATGCCCAAGCCCTTCTTCCGCATTGAGGAGATGGGGGAGCTGACCTTCTATGAGGACGGCAGCCACGTCTCCGTGGGCGACGTGGACTTTGAGGTCCTCCACACCCCCGGCCACACCGCCGGCTCGGTGGTCCTGCGCGCCGGGGACACCCTGTTCACCGGCGACACCCTGTTCAAGGGCTCCATGGGCCGCACCGACCTGCCCGGCGGCAGCCACGAGGATATGAGCCGTTCCCTCCGCCGTCTGGGCGCCCTGGAGGGGGACCTGAAGGTCCTGCCCGGCCATATGGACGCCTCCACCCTGGACCACGAGCGCAAGTACAACTACTACCTGAAGGAGGCGATGAAGGGATAGGTTTTTTGCCCGTCCCTTTGTCCAAAAGGATCTGGTATGCTTCTCTGCCTGCAAGGACATGACTATAAATACGCCGCCGAGCAGATGCTGCTCACCCTCTTCCCGGAGGAGCGGCCCGAATACCGGCAGTCCCCCGCCGCGCCGGGGGAGAACGCCGTCACCCTGTCCCTCACCCGGGAGGGGGATACGCTGCGGGCCAGCGCCCATCTCTCCTACGGCGGAAAAACCGCAGTGGGGGAGGACTCCGCCCCCGCCGCCCTGTGTGCCGACGATCTGAGCCGGGACCGGGTGTGCCAGCGCATTTTGAAGCTGGCCTTCTACCGGGCGGGCATCCGGGTGCTGGACCGGGAGCCCCCCTGGGGGGCCCTTACCGGGGTGCGCCCGGTAAAGATCCCCACCCGGGCCATGGAGCGCGGCCTCTCTCCGGAGGAGGCGGAGCGGGAGCTGCGGGAGACCTACTATGTCTCCCCCGGCCGCTCCGCCCTGGCCATGGACTGCGCCCGGGCCAGCCTGAAGGCCAAAAAGAGCCTGCGCCCCGACGAGGTCTCCCTCTATATCGGCATCCCCTTTTGCCCCACCCGCTGCGCCTACTGCTCCTTCGTCTCGGCTGACGTGGGCCGCTCGCTGAAGCTGCTCTCTCCCTTCCTGGAGGTGCTCTTTCAGGAGATCGACGCCACGGCGGCGCTGCTGAAGGAGACCGGATACCATGTGCGCACCATCTACGTGGGAGGCGGCACCCCCACCACCCTCAGCGCCCCCCAGCTGGACGCCCTGTTGGGCCGGGTGGGGGAAAAACTGGACCTGTCCCGCTGCACCGAGTACACGGTGGAGGCCGGCCGGCCCGACACTATCACCGCCGACAAGCTCGCCGCCATCCGCCGGGGCGGCGTCCAGCGGGTATCGGTGAATCCTCAGACCATGGAGGACCACGTGCTCGCCGCCATGGGCCGGGCCCACACCGCTGCCGACATCCTGCGGGCCTTTGAGCTGGTGCGCTCCTCCGGCATCCCCTGCGTCAACATGGACCTGATCGCCGGACTGCCGGAGGACACGGCGGAGGGCTTCTGCGCCTCCCTGGACCAGGTGCTCTCTCTGGAACCCGAGAATATCACCGTCCACACCCTGGCCCTGAAGAAGGGCTCCCGCCTGATGGGGGACGGCACCGGCCCCGCGCCGTCGCTGCCCACGGCGGAGGCGGTGGACGCCATGCTGTCCTACGCCTGGTCCGCCCTCCGCGCCCACGGGCAGACGCCCTACTACCTCTACCGGCAGAAGTATATGTCCGGCTCCTTCGAAAATGTGGGCTGGACCCTGCCCGGGTGGGAGAGCCTGTACAACATCTGCATGATGGAGGAGCTCCACACCATATTGTCCCTGGGCGGCGGCGGCGTCACCAAGCTCATCCACCCCGCCACCGGCCATATCGACCGGCTGGCCAACCCCAAATATCCCCATGAATATGTGAACAGTGCGGAAAAACTGCTGCTGGCCAAGCGCCAGGCGGCGGAGTTTCTCACGCAACTGCGTCGGGGCGGATAACGCCCCGGAAAGGAGGTCACCATGGCCTATCAACTGCAGGAGATCCTGACCAAGACCAAAGCGGACCCCGCGGCCTTCCTGGCCGAGTGCGACGGCGCCTATCACAAGCGGATCAGCCGCGCGGTGGACCGCATTCTGGAGCGGATGGAGGTCAGCCCCATCGTGCTCCTGTCCGGCCCCTCCGGCTCGGGCAAGACCACCAGCGCCCTGAAGCTGGAGGAGGAGCTGGAGCGCCGGGGCGTCAACGCCCACACCATCTCTCTGGACAACTACTTCAAGACCATGGACCGCTCCACCGCGCCCCGCACCCCCGAGGGGGACATCGACTTTGAGTCCCCCCAGCTGCTGGACATGGAGCTGCTGGACGATACCTTTACCAGGCTCTCCCAGGGGCAGGAGGTCATCATCCCCAAGTTCGAGTTCTCCCGCCAGATGCGCAACGACGCCCGGGGCCGCCCCCTGCATCTGGAGAAAAACGAGATCGCCATCTTCGAGGGCATCCACGCCCTGAACGACGACATTGCCGGCCGCCACCCGGAGGCCACCACCCTGTATATCTCGGCCCGCTCCAACATTCTGGACGGGGACGCCCTGCGCTTCAAGGGCACCTGGATGCGCATCACCCGCCGGGCGGTGCGGGACTATAACTTCCGGGGCACCGACCTGACCGACACCCTGGCCATGTGGCACAACGTCCGCCGGGGCGAGAAGCACTATATCTCCCCCTTCAAGAACCGGGCCACCATCATCGTGGACTCCTCGCTGCCCTATGAGGTGCCCGTTTTCGCCAACTACGCCGCTCCTCTGGCCCAGGCCCTGGAGGATCTGCCCGCGTCCAATCCCCGCTGGAAGGAGCTCCACGACCTGGTGGATTCCTTCCGCTGGTTCGAGCCCATCGACCCCGCCCTGGTCCCGCCCAGCTCCCTCATCCGGGAGTTCATCGGCGGCGGCACCTACAAGTACAAATAAACAGGGGCTTTCGCCCCTGTTCCATCACAGTTTTGCACAACACAAGAAAGAAGGATGCGACCAATGTCCGAATGTACCCACAACTGCTCCTCCTGCGGCGAGAGCTGCGGCGAGCGCACCGAGCCCCAGAGCTTCCAGGCCAAAGCCCACGACCTCTCTCACGTGAAGAAGGTCATCGCCGTAGTCAGCGGCAAGGGCGGCGTCGGCAAGAGCCTGGTGACCTCCTCACTGGCCTGCGCCATGCGCGCCCGGGGCAAAAAGGTCGGCATCCTGGACGCCGACATCACCGGCCCCTCCATCCCCAAGGCCTTTGGCATCCACACCCGGGCCATGGGCAGCGAGCTGGGCATCTATCCGGTGGACTCTGAGGGCGGCGTCCAGGTGATGAGCCTGAACCTGCTCACCGAGAACGAGACCGACCCTGTGATCTGGCGCGGTCCCGTCATCGCCGGCACCGTCAAGCAGTTCTGGACCGACGTGATCTGGGGCGAGGTGGACTATCTCTTCGTGGATATGCCTCCCGGAACCGGCGACGTGCCCCTGACCGTGTTCCAGTCCCTCCCCGTGGACGGCATCATCGTGGTCACCTCTCCCCAGGACCTGGTGAGCATGATCGTCACCAAGGCCGTGAAGATGGCCGAGATGATGAATATCCCCGTACTGGGCCTGGTGGAGAACTACAGCTACTTCCAGTGCCCCGACTGCGGCAAGCAGCACAAGATCTTCGGCGAGAGCCACATCGACTCTGTGGCCGTGGAGCACGGACTGAAGGTGCTCGCCCGCCTGCCCATGGACCCGGCTCTGGCCGCCGCCTGCGACGCGGGGAAGATCGAGTCCTTCCAGCCCAACTACCTTTCCGGCGTGGCCGCCATGCTGGACGAGATGTAATACTGATTTCAAATAAAATGCTTTATTTGAAATCCCGCGTGCTGCGCACGCTGGTGCCGCACATGCGTGCGGCGCGGCGTCTCATAAAAACCTGACGCGCTTCGCGCTATAAAAAGCTTTTCAAGCTTTTTAACAAGTTTTAGTATAAGGCCCCATAACAAAAACAGTCCCCCGGTCCCATGGGACCGGGGGCGTTTTTTGTCCTTTTTGCCGCCCAAAGCACACCCTGCCAGGGGGTCGCTTTTGGTGCGGCGGGGAGTTGGGGGAACCAAGGCTCAGATCTCCTCCAGCACGCCGGCCAGGGTGGCGGCATAGCGGGGCAGGCCCTCCAGCGGGGCCCGCTCGTCCACCGAGTGGGCGTCCAGGATCTCGGGCCCGGTGCTCACCATCACCAGCTCCGGATTTTTCTCCCCCAGCACCGAGGGCTCCAGCCCCACGTGGACGGCGGTGACCTCCATTTCCGCCCCGCTCTCCCGGCGGTAGCAGCCGCAGAGCACCCGGATCAGGCGGCTGTTGGGGCTGCCCGGCCAGCCGTGGTAGCAGGAGACCTCTTCCATCGCAAAGCCCCGCTTCGCGGCGGTGTCGTCGTGCTGGGCGAAGAGGATTTCCTCCTCCTCTCGCCGGGCGCAGCGGATGAAGGCCATGACCTTGACCTTCCCGTCCTCCGCGAACACCCGGCCCACGTTGGCCGAGGCCCCCACCACCTGGGGAAAGTCGGGGTGCATGGCGTACACGCCGTTGAAAAGCCCGGTGGCCAGGGCGCAGGTCTCGGCCGCGCATTCCCGGCTCCATACCCGCTCCGGAACGGGGCAGGGAACGAGCTCCACCGCCAGGGCCGGGTCTGTCTTGCCGTATTTCTCCCGCAGCGCCGCCGCCAGTGCGGCAACGCGCCGCTCCAGCTCTGCCGCCTGATCGGGGGCGGCCGTCAGGGTGGCGGCGGCCTCCATGGGGATGGCGTTGTGGGCGCTGCCGCCGGCAAAGTCCGCCGCCCGGAAGCCGTCCTCCAGTGCGCCGGAGAGGAACGCCGCCAGTTCCCGCACCGCGTTCAGGCGGCCCTTGTGGATGTCGTCTCCCGAATGGCCGCCGGTCCCGCCCCGGATGCGCAGCCGCCAGGCGGCCGCCCCTTCCGCCTCCGGTTCGGTCTCCAGCGGCCGGGCGTAGGTCTCCCGCCGGCCGCCGGCCGAGCCGGCGATGGCCCGGCCCAGGTGGAAGCCGTCGGTATTCAACAATCCGTAGGCCCCGGAGAGCCAGGCCGGGTCCACCTGCCGGGCACCCTGGAGGCCCACCTCCTCGCACACGGTGAAGAGGAGGCGCAGGGGGCCGTGGGCCAGTCCCTGCTCCAGCAGCCACAGCACCGTGGCGTTGCCCAGGTTGTTGTCGGCCCCCAGGGTGGAATTTCCGTCGGTGCGGAGCACTCCGTCCTCCACCACCAGCCTGGGGGTGTCCCGCAGGGGGTCGAAGGGGGGCCGGACGGTGCACACCATGTCCATGTGGCCCTGGAGGATGAGGCGGGGCCTGTCCTCCTGCCCCGGCACGGCGGGCACGTCGGCCATCACGTTGCCCGCCGTGTCCCGCACGGGGGAGAGCCCCATCCGCCGCAGCCGCTCCATCAGATAGTCGCTCTCGGCCTTCTCGTTCCGGGAGCCGTGGGGCACCTGATTGAGCCCACGGAACTCCTCCAGGATGCCCCGGATGATGGTCTCGGCTCCCCCCAGGCGCTCCACCCGGGTACTCTCTGTGTCAAACCGCTCTTTCTCCATGGTCTCTCCTCCCCGTGCCGCGCCGGGCGGCTGTTTTTATGGTATCGGGCGTTACAGCGCCAGATCCAGGGTATAGGCGGTGGAGAGCATCTGCTCATACCACTCGTCCGCCCCTTCGCCCTCCTGTACGGCCAGGTCCAGCGTCACATAGAAATCGGTGTTCTCCACACAGATCACGGTATGGAGAGTCCCCTCCGCCCGGTAGCTCCAGGTCAGGGCGCTCAGGCCCCGGAAAAGGGCCATTCCCGGCTGCTCCAGCAGCTCCAGGCCCCCCAGCTCGTCCCGCAGGGCGGTGAGCCGTCCCACGGCGAAGTCCTCCAGGCTCTTCTCCGTCCGGCTGTCCTTGCGGCAGGAGAGGGCGGTCAGGGTACCGCTCTTGTCCTGGAAGCGGAGGCCCGCGGCGCCGTCGGCGCTGATCTCCTCCCAGCCGCCCACGCCGAAGGTCAGGCGGAAGGCCCCGTCCGGGCTCTCCGCCGTGGTCCCCGCCGGGGCCCGGTCCAGGCTCAGGGTCACCCGGCTCCCGGGCAGGGCCACCCGGTTGAGGATGGCGGCGGCCGAGGCCCGGTCGATGGTGGCCTGAGGCTGAAAGGCGCCGCCGCCGGCGCCCGCCAGCACGCCGGCGCCGTAGAGCAGGTAGATGGCCCCGGCGTGGTCGGTGTCCGCGGACACATCGGGGATGGCGCCCACCCGGTTGATCCGCTCCAGCTCACCTGTGGGCAGGGCATAGGCAAAAAGCCCCGCCATCTGGGCCCGGGTGGCGGGCGCCGTGTAGTCGGAGAACTCGCCCCGCAGGACCAGCCCGTTTTCCAAGGCGTAGTCCAGGGCGTTCCTGTACCAGGGCGAGCCGCCGGGGGTGAAGTTCTGTCCGGTGTAGGCCGCGTGGACCTGCACCGCCATGGTAATGGCCTCGGCCGCGGACAGCTTCCCCTGGGGGTCAAATGTTCCGTTCCCCTTGCCCTTCATCAGGCCCAGCTTCACGGCCTGCTCCACATCGGCGGTATACCACGCCCCGGCAGGGACGTCGGAGAACCCGGAATAGGTCCCGTTGGGGACAAAGGCGGACATGCCCGCCGCCCCGGCGGGGACGGCAAGGATCAGCGCCAGTCCCAGGGCGGACAGGCGGCGGGATATGTGATGGTTCAAAGCAGATTCGCTCCTCTCTGACGGATGATACCATAATAGACGGCGGCAGGGGCAAAAGGTTCCCGTCCGGGCCCCTCTCCGTCCCTTTTCCCGGGAAAGGGATGCTCCCGGAGTCATTCCTCCTCCCGCTCCACCAGCCGGCGGTTCCAGCGGCCGGTACGCAGATAGACGAGCTGTATGACGATCTGCAGGCAGGAGGCGGCGGGAGCCGCCAGTCCGATGTGGAACATGTTGGCGCCGGGGATCCGGCTCACCGCCAGCACCACGGGCACCCGCACCAGGAAGGTGGCCGCCAGGCTGTTGGCCATGGTGAAGGTGGTGCGGCCGCAGCCGCCGAAAAAGCCGTTGAGACAGAAGATAAAGCACACCAGGATACAGTCGATGCCGTAGCTGCGGAGATAGAGCGCGCCGTGGCGGATGACCTCCCCGTCCGGTGTGAAGAGGGCCACCGCCCGGTCGGGGAAGAGCTCGATCAGAGCGAAAAAGACGCCGCCGCACAAAAGGGAAAAGAGGATGCCGTATCCCAGTCCCTGTCTGGCCCGCCGGGGCAGCCCGGCTCCCATGCTCTGGGCAGACAGGGCGGAGAGGGCGGCGGAGAAGGCGGAGGGCGCCATCATGCAGAACACGATGATCCGTTCCACCGCTCCCACGGCGGCGGCCTGATTCAGGCCCATACCGTTGACAATGGCGGTGATGATGAGGAAGGACAGGCTCACCAGCACATTCTGAAGGGCCACCGGGATCCCCAGGCGCAGGATATGGGCCGTCTTGTCCCGCCGCAGAACAAAGCTGGAGCGCTTAAAGTCGAAAGGGAAATCCCGCCGGCGGAGCACGCCGATGGAGAGCAGCAGGCTGATCCCCTGGGCCGCCACGGTGGCCACGGCCGCGCCGGTGGCGCCCATGCCCAGGCCGCCCACCAGCAGCAGATCTCCCGCGATGTTGCACAGGCAGGCCACCGCCACAAAGTACATGGGCCGCCTGGAGTCCCCCATGCCCCGCAGGATGGCGCTGACCATGTTGTAGCCCGTGATGAACACCACGCCGCAGGAGCAGATGAAGAGATAGCTCCGGGCGGGGGCCGCCGCCTCGCCGGGCACCCGCATCAGAGTGACGACGCCGGGCGTGAGCAGGGCGAAGATCACGGCCAGCCCCACTGCCAGCAGACTGAACAGGGTGAACATGGTGCCGATGGTGCGGCGCAGGTCCTCCTGCCGGCCGGCGCCGATATACTGGCCGATGAGGACGGTGCCGCCGGTGGCAAGACCCATGACCAGGTTGGTCAGGGCGGCCATCACCTCGCTGCCGGTGGACACGGCAGCGATCCCCGCGGCGTTGGAAAAACGGCCCACGATCATCAGGTCGGCGGCGCCGTAGAGGAACTGGAGCAGGGAGGCCGCCAGAAAGGGCAGCGCGAAGCGGAGCAGCGTGACGCGCACGTCTCCGCGGATCAGGGAGCGTTCATTCATGTGGTCATATCCCTCCGGACAGAATAAAAGGGGGACATATTTCCCCGGCAGAGCGCAGTATAGCACTCCTCCCGGCAAAAAACAACCGGCTTTGACCGGCGGGCCAAAAACTGATATACTGATGGGACACAGGTCAGACCGGAAAGAGAGGAATGAGCATGGGGAACATACCTGTATCCTGGCGCCCGGTGATTTTGGGCTATCTGATCCTG
>JALEZN010000043.1 GCA_022772585.1 Clostridiales bacterium | reverse complement strand
GGCATAGTACTCCATGTACTGGCTGTACTTGCCGTTATACTTGGCTGTGCGGCTCTCCATGGTATAGCCGCTGCCCTGGGCGGCCAGGGTCCAGTCAGCGTCCTCGCTGGCCTCCGGGGAGTAGAAGGCATTGTTGCCGGTACCGTTGGAGGACAGATAGCCGTAGGTCTCGTTCCTGAAGCGGTAGTAATCGCCGTTTTTCTCCACGGTAAAGACCACGCCGCCGTTTTCAGCGGTGACCTTGCCGCCGGACACGGTGGCGGCGGCGTCGGTGATGGAGGGGCTGCTCTCGTTGGCGTCCTGAAGGGCCAGAACGCCCTCATGGGCATACTCTCCGGTGGTCTTGTTGTAGATCATGACCTGAGCACCCGCTTCCGGCAGGCCGCCAGAGGGGCCGGGAGGCGTCACATTGCTCTCGTAATCGGCAGAAGAACCGTTGCGCAGCTGGTAGGTGCTGTTATAAGCAGAGCAGCAGGCATACAGCCCGGTGACGTCCGCCTCGGTGACGCCGGTGGGCAGGGGAACGCCCTTGAACAGATTAACGGTGCCGGTGGCGTCGGTGACAGTAGTGCTGCCGCTGGCGCTGTAAGTGCCCAGCTTCACATCCTTGATGTACACATACTCGGACAGATAGTCCGCGCCCATCTGGGAGACGGTGATCTCCTGAGCGGGGATCGGTTCAACACCGGTCTTGACCACCTCCATGGTGGGGGACTTCATCTGCTGAACGCCGCCGTAAGGGGCAATATCGCCGGTGACCTTGACGATATCGCCAACCTTATAATTGGCATAGTTGGTGTAGTCGTAGACCTGGAAGCCGTAGATCTCACCGTCAATAACATCCTCCAGAATGATGGAGTCGATGCTGGCGGTGCCATTATAGGCTTTGCCGTAGTGATACACGACCTGGCCGATCACGGTCACGCCGGTGGCGGCGGCTGCGTTGGCCTCTTTGACGGTCAGCACGCCATCACCGATCATATCGTCGGTGATGGGGTCGGCAATGGAGTCGGCCTTGGTGATCTCGGAAGGCAGTGTATTGCGCAGCTGGATGGTCTCTTTATAGTAGCTCACAGCCGCGGTAATATTGATCTTGTCGCCTACCGCGTACTCCCAGGAGCTGTCCTCATTCTTGTTGATGACAGCCTTGTAGAGTTGGATGGTCTTGCCTTCGCTGTCCTTTACCGTGATATTGGGGTTGGAATAGCTGCCGTTATTGTCATAGACCTCGGTGACTTCCACATCGGACAGTTTTACGTAAGTGCAGATGTCGGCAGTGGTCAGAGTGCCGATGGCGGCCTTTTTGGCAGTCAGGGTCAGGCCATCGGACTTTTCATAGGTGCCGGAGCCGAGCTGGGGAAGGCCGTTATAAACAGTTTTGGAGCCTGTGCCGATGATGGTGTCGCCCAGCGCGATATCTGTGGGTTTGGAGGACATACGCACACAGATGCCGCCTGTCTCGTCCTGCAAATAGATATTCTGACCGTCCACCAGAGTCACAACGCCCTTGACGGTGAACTTAGCACCGTCGGCTCCGGCCAGCGCCTCGGCGATGGTGTTGATCTCAGGCTCAGGCGTGGGGGTAGGTGTGGGCTCGGGATCCGGGGTAGGCGTAGGCTCGGTAGAGGGAGTGGGAGTAGGCGTGGGACCGGGATCCACCGTGGCGCTGTCTGAGAGTTTGTAGAAGGTCAGAATACGGTCAGTTGAACTGGTATTTGCATAAGCAGCAAAGCCAAGATAATAGCTTCCTGTGCTGCCAAAGCGGTTGCAGCTCAACTGACGGCCGGAAGCGGTCTCCTGAAGCGTCCAACCCTCCCCGTTGGAAACCACCGTCCAGATGCCGGCCTCGGTCTGGTCTGCCGTTTGGTAGATATTGTTTCCGGTTTTAGTTCCATAGTACAGATACTTGTCGTTTCCAACATTCTGCACATAGAAGCCTCCATCTGCAGCAATCAGATTCCACACGCAGTCCGCATCATCGGTCTGAACGGTTCCGTCAGTGGCAACCAGGTCAGCGGACATTAACCGCGTGCTTGTGGAACCAGTCGTGGACATAAATGCAGATGAACGACCATCGTTGGTTGCCTGGCTGCTGGTACCAGAGATCAAGTAGGTACCGGCAGTGATATCAGCCGCAGAAGAGATCGCAACCTCTTCATACGTCGCCGTCTCTCCTGTTGCCACCGCGGCCGGAATCATGGACAGTACCATGGCCAGCGTCAGCAGCAGGGAGAGCAGCTTTCTTGTGCGTGTTCGAGTTTTCATGTCATCCCTCCTGATCATGATGCACGCCGGAGGGGTCATGGGATATGACCGCTCCCCTGGCGTGAGAACAATTTTTATTCTACCACTATTTTGTACAAAATTCAACTTCTGCTTGGTCAAAGATACGTAAGATATTTATAAAAAACATGAAAATACATGACGAAAATGTTACCGGATATCCAACTGCCGACGCTGGATGTGATCTTTTGTACAGGTTGAAAAAAAGAGAAAATAATACTATAATGAACAACGCTCAGATGGAGGGTGTGGTATGAATACAGGCGTGACATCAAAAGAGGCCATCATGCAGGTGTGCAGGGGCATCGCGGCGGAAAAAGGGCTGTCTGCGCTGAACATGCGCGCTGTAGCCAGGGAATGCCATATTGCCCTGGGAACACTGTACAATTACTATTCCGACAAGGATGAACTGCTGATTGCCACCGTCGAGAGTGTGTGGAAAGATATGTTCCATATGAATGAGAGGTGTGAGACAGCGCTTTCGTTCCCTGACTATGCTGCCTGGCTTTTTGAGAGCATACAGCGGGGAGCGGTGAAATACCCCCATTTTCTGACCGCCCATTCCATCAGTATTGCCAAATCGAAGAAGGGCAGGGCAAAAAGCACCATGGAACATGATCTCGGGCACATGAAAGCCGGGATGCTGGCGGCTTTGCTGGCGGATCCTGCGGTTGACCCGGGCATATTTTCCCCGTCCTTTACCCGGTCAGATCTCGTCGATTTTGTGCTTGACAATATTTTGATGCTGCTTGTGCAGGGAAAGGCGAACTGTACAGCACTTCTTGAACTGATCCGCAGAGTGGTTTACCGGTAACGAAAGCGTCCGCTGGACAGCGGGCTGTCTTTTGAAATAAAACGAACATAGTTTACACAGGGAGGAAACATTATGCAGGCAATTTTTGAAACGCTGTTTGACATTGTGTATCTTGTGACGGTCATCACTCTGGGTGTCAGGATGATCCGCGGCAGCCGGGGCAGAAGGCAATACCTGCTTTACGGCGTCATGGCAGTGACACTGGGCTGCGGCGATGCGTTCCACCTGATCCCCCGGGCCGTCGCCCTGTGCACCACGGGGCTGAAAGATTACACGGCAGCCCTGGGTATCGGCAAATTGGTCACCTCCATCACCATGACGGTGTTCTATGTACTGCTGTACTATGTCTGGCGCAGCCGCTACCAGGTCAGTGATCACAAGGGGACCACGGCCGCAGTTTGGGTGCTGGCGCTCTCCCGCGTGGCGCTGTGTCTGATGCCGCAGAACGCGTGGACAAGTGCGGACGCGCCGCTGACCTGGGGTGTTTACCGCAACATCCCGTTTGCCATCCTCGGCGCGCTGGTCGTCGTTCTGTTTTACCGCAGCGCAAAGGAAACGCAGGATAAGCCCTTCCGGTTCCTGTGGCTCACGGTGGTGCTGAGCTTTGCCTGCTATATCCCGGTGGTGCTGTTTGCGGATGCGGTCCCGGCGGTGGGAATGCTGATGATCCCCAAGACCTGCGCTTACGTCTGGACCGTTTTGATCGGCTTCAACGCCATGAAGAACGAATAAAAAAGGTGAAGAAGTATCGGAATATGTTCTTGTCTGCGCCATTTCCGCCGTAGCCGGGGGTGTGTGACTGAGCGCGTGTCTGCGTGGGACAAGAAGCAGTATCCGTTATGCAGAGCCGCGGACCGCCATGAAAGATTCCCAAAAACACAAAAAAGCCCGCCGCAGCCCATATGGGCTGCGGCGGGCTTTTGACTGCGGGAGCCTGTTTTATAGACAGGAAAGGCCAAAAAACAATAGTTTGCCGGTCACGAGCGGAAAGGGCGTGCATCCTGCTGTCTGCTCCGTTCCAGAATGGAATTCGCTACTTCGTCGATCAGTTTCAGTTTCTGCCCGGTGGGGCATTGCAGCTGATCAACATACTGTGCCACGTACTGGGCGTGAAGTTTTGCGGCGCGCCGGTCCAGCTCGGCTTCTGCCTCCGGCGTTGCGGGATAATGTACGATCAGTTCGATAGCGGTCCCTCCTCTATCCGTGCTGCTTCAATCTATGCGGATGTGCTTGCAAATATTTTCCTGACCGCAGGCCGCACCCGGTCTTTTTCCGTTTTGCGCGTTTTATAATGGGGGTATCACCATGTTCAGCGGAGAGGTGTGGGTATGAAAGAAGAAGAGGCAAAACGATTTGTCATATACTCCCGCAAATCCAGATTTACCGGAAAAGGAGAGAGCATCGAAAATCAGATCGAGCTGTGCCGTCAATATATTGCTTCCCATTATGGCGGAGAAAAAGCGGAGAAAGCCCTGGTATACGAGGACGAGGGCTTTTCGGGCGGGAACCTCGAACGGCCGCAGTTCCGGAAGATGATGAAGGATGCGCAGAAGACGCCGTTTGCCGCAATTGTGGTATACCGCCTTGACCGTATCAGCCGCAACATCGGAGACTTTGCCAAACTGATCGAAGACCTTGGCAGCCGCAAGATCGACTTTATTTCCATCCGTGAACAATTTGATACTTCTTCCCCCATGGGGCGGGCCATGATGTACATCGCTTCCGTTTTTTCGCAGCTGGAGCGTGAGACCATCGCCGAGCGGATCCGGGACAATATGCGCGAGTTGTCTAAAACCGGCCGCTGGCTGGGCGGAACCACACCGACCGGCTATGAATCGGAGAGTGTATCCCATGTCACGGTGGATGGCAAGGTAAAAAAGGCCTGTAAGCTGAAAATGATCCCGGATGAGATCGAGCTGGTCAAAACCATCTTCAACAGATTCATTGAGACCGGGTCGCTGACAAAGGTTGACCAGTATCTTTTGGAAAAACGCTGCCTGACCAGACGGGGCAAGCGATTTACCCGGTTTGCGATCAGGGGCATTTTGTCCAACCCGGTTTATATGATCGCGGATGATGCGGCCTACCGCTATCTGTCCGGCAGCCGCGTGGAGCTGTTCTCTGACAAAAGCCGGTTTGACGGCGTGCATGGCATCATGGCTTATAACCGTACCCTGCAGCGCCCGGGCAAGGCACACCGGATCAGGCCCATGGAAGAGTGGATCGTGTCGGTGGGCGGGCACAAGGGCGTCATTCCCGGCGAGACATGGGTGAACGTTCAGAATATGCTGGAGCGGAATAAGTCCAGAAGTTACCGCAAGCCCCGGAGCAATGCGGCGCTTCTTTCCGGGCTCCTGTACTGCGGCCGCTGCGGCGGCTACATGCGCCCCAAACAGTCCGACCGCCTGACCGCGGCCGGAGAACCGGCCTATACCTATCTCTGCGCAACAAAGGAGCACAGCCGGGGTCAGTGCTGTGGGATGAAAAATGCCTCTGGAAACATGCTGGATGGGAAGATCATGGAGGAGATCAGGCACCTTGGCAAAGACAGCGGCGATCATGCCCGGCAGATCGCACAGGCAAAGAAGATCATCAGCGGCAGCCTGGAAGACTGTGATGCCCAGATCCATATGCTCAAGGAGCAGATGAAGGAAAATGAGAGCGCTATCAAACGGCTGGTGGATTCCCTGACCAGGGCCGCCGGGGGCACTGCCGAACCGTATATTATGGAACAGATCGACGAGATGCATAAAAAGAGTGAATCGCTTGGCAGACGTCTGAACGAGCTGGAAGCCATTACAGCGCGGCGTGAGCTTGCCGCTGCCGAGTTTGATGCCATCTGCCGGATGCTTTCCACTTTTGGTGAGAGTATCGGCAGCTGCGGCGTGGAGCAGAAACGGGCGGCCATCCGCGCCTTTATAAAGAAGGTAGTCTGGGACGGTGAGAATGCCCATGTGTACATGGTTGGCTCGGAGGATGACCGCAGTTTTTCTGAACACCCATCCGAAAGCTCCGGCGTGGTTCCTGATGGGGGACGCGTTCCGCTAAGAGAGGATAGCAAATGAGATACTGATGTATTTTCGTTCTCAAAGAAAGCTGCAGGGGGAGGTATCGCTCTCCGATACGCTGGATACGGACGGGGACAGCAATTCGCTTTCACTCATGGATACCATCCGGGTGGATGACAACATGCTGGAGGAACTGGATACCCGGGATGCCTGCGCCAGGGTGCGGCGCTGTGTGGCAAGCTGCCTGGATGACAGAGAGCGGATGGTCATCACCCTGCGCTACGGGCTGAACGATGACCGCCCCATGACCCAGAGAGAGATCGCCGCCAGGTGCGGGATCTCGCGGAGCTATGTATCCCGCATTGAGAAAAAGGCGCTGGAGAAGCTGGAGACCGCCATGGAGGCGGAAAAATGAAGAGCGCTGTCCGGATCATTCGGGACAGCGCTCTGCCAGGAATTACAGCCGCCGGGGCTGGCGGGGAGCGACGGCGTCGGTTTGGGCTTCCAGCCGGGAGAGTTTTTGCAGAAAGGCGGTGCCCAGCGCCACGGACAGGAGGAAAGAGAAGCCGTCCGCGATGGGCTGGGCCAACTGCACGCCCCACAGATCCAGAAACCTGGGAAGGATCCAGATAAGGGGGAGGAAAAAGAGCCCCTGCCGGGCCATAGCCAGAAAGGAGGCCTGGGTGGACTGCCCCGAGGTCTGGAGCGTCATATTGGTGAGGATCACCCAGGAGGTGAGGGGCAGGGTGAGGCACTGGAGCCGGAGAGCCCGGGCGCCAATGGCCACCACATCGGGGTCGTTTTTCTGAAAGAGCAGGATGATCTGGGGGGCGAAGACCAGCCCCAGCACCGACAGCAGGATCAGGAAGGAGAAGGAGACCCGGACGCAGAACCAGAAACCCCGGCGGACCCGGCCGTAGAGCCCGGCGCCGAAGTTGAAGCCGCACACCGGCTGGAACCCCTGGCCAAAGCCGATGAGGGCGGAGCCGGCAAAGGCGGTGACCCGGCTGACCACTGTCATGGCGGTGATAGCGGCGTCCCCATAGGGATTGGCGGCGGTGTTGAGGCAGATGGCGGCAATGCTGGCCAGCCCCTGCCGGTAGAGGGAGGGCATGCCGTTGCGAAAGATGCTCCGGTACATGGAGAGGCTGGGGGAGAAATAGCGGATGTGGATGGGCAGGGAGCCGCCCCGGCCGCACTGGGCCACCAGAATGCAGAAGCTGACGAACTGGCTGATGATGGTGGCCAGGGCCGCTCCGCCCACACCCATGTCCAGCACAAAAATAAAGAGCGGGTCCAGGGCGATGTTGAGTACCGCGCCGGAGGCGATGCCCAGCATGCCGTAAAAGGCGTTGCCCTCAAAACGGAGCAGGTTGTTGAGTACCAGGGAGGCGGCCATGTAGGGCGCGCCGATGAGGATGAAGCGGGTGTAGTCCCGGGCATACGGCAAAATGGTCTCGGTGGCGCCCAGGGAGCGGACCAGGGCATCCAGATTGAGCAGGGCCGCGGCAGAGAGAACAGCCCCTGCGATGAGGGCGGTGAAAAAGCCGGTGGAGGCCACCCGCAGAGCGGTCTCCTCCTGACGCTGGCCCAGCAGGCGGGAGACCTGGTTGCCCGAGCCCTGACCGAAAGTGAAGCCGATGGCCTGGATGATGGCCATCAGGGCAAAGACAACACCTACCGCGCCCTGAGCGCTGGTGCCCAGATGGCCCACAAAAAAGGTGTCCGCCATGTTGTAGACGGCGGTGATGAGCATACTGATAATAGTAGGCACCGCCAGCGAACTGATAAGTCCGGGGAGTGGGGCGGTGGTGATCCACTCATATTTTTCGTCCGGTGTGGTGGGGCGTTTCAGGGAGACCGTCTCCTTTCCTTCGTGTGATGGGGAGCCAGAATGGACCGGGACACATGTCACGCCTGCGTTTCGCGGGAGCGGAACAGGGGGGACCAGGCGGCGTACAGACGGCGCATGGCGGGGGCCATGTCCTCCGGTTCCAGCCGGGCGTAGCCCAGCATCAGAGTGGGAACATGGTCGGGTTCCGGAGGCGTCAGACAGTAGTAGGACAGGGGGTAGACCCCCACGCCGGCCCGGGCCGCGGCCTGGACCAGCTCCTCCTCGGAGGGGCCGCCGGGGGCCCGGAAGAGCAGATGGAGGCCGGCCTCTGCTCCGGAGAAGCGGCCCAGCCGGGTGATCCCCGCCGCCTTGGCCGCCGCCAGCAGAGAGTCCCGCCGGAGCCGGTAGGTGTTGCGCATACGGCGGATATGCCGCTCGAAGTGGCCCCGGGAGAGGAAGCGGGCCAGCGTGTACTGCTCAAAAGAGGGGACCGTGGAGGAGTAGAACAGAAACTCCTTCTGGTAGCGTTCCAGCAGGTGCGGAGGGAGGACCATATAGCCGATGCGCAGGGAGGGGGCCAGGCTCTTGGTAAACGTGTTCATATAGACCACCCGTTCCCGGGTGTCCAGGCTCTGGAGGGCGGGGATGGGCCGGCCGTCATAGCGGAACTCGCTGTCATAGTCGTCCTCAATGAGGTAGCGGTTCTCCGCTTCGCTGGCCCAGGCCAGCAGTGCCTGCCGCCGGGCCACCGGCATGACGGTGCCCAGGGGAAAGTGGTGGGAGGGGGTGATGTGGGCCACCCGGGCCCCCGACCAGTGGAGGGCGTCGGTGCGCATGCCCTGCCCGTCCAGGGGAATGGGACAGGCCAGGGCGCCGGCATGGGAGAGAATGCGGTAGAATTTCCGGTAGCCCGGGTCCTCCACCGCCCAGCCGCCGTCCTGCCCCAGAAGCTGGAGCAGGATACTGGTGAGATACTCCGATCCGGCCCCTACCACCACCTGCTCGGCGCTGGCCTGGATGCCCCGGAAGTCGTGGAGGTAGCGGACGATGGCCTCCCGCAGCTCGGGCACCCCCTGGGGAGGCGGGGAGGAGAGAAGGTCACTGTCCTGCTGGCTGAGGACCTCCCGCATCAGCTTGGCCCAGGTGGAGAAGGGAAAGTGGACGGTGTCCACGGCGTTGGTGGCAAAGTCATACTCCAGGGCGCCGGAGGAGGGCGCGGTGGGAACAGGGGGATGGTAAGGGGCGGAGAAGGGCTGCCGGGGACCGGCCAGCTCCGGCGTGCGGACGAAAAAGCCCCGCTTGGGCTCGGAGCGGAGATAGCCCTCGGCCAGCAGCTGGCCATAGGCCCCCTCCACTGTGACTACGCTGACCTCCAGATGGGCGGCCAGAGCCCGTTTGGAGGGCAGGCGGGACCCGGCGGGCAGAGCGCCCGATTCGATCTCCCGGCGGATATGGCGGTATATTTGTTCATAGAGCGGCATGGGAGAGGCGCTGTCCAGAACGGGGGTGAGCATGGCGGGACCTCCTTAATTGGCCTTGTGGGACAGAGAACAGCAAACAAAACAGGCCAGGTCACATTTTTCTTACATTATAAATAAGAAAAACAGGGGAATCAAGAGGCGCGCGGGCGCTTGCGTATATGGATGAGATATGATACGATAAAAACAACGAAAAAGATAGAAAACCTGCGCAGGGACGCCGCCCGCTCTCTCACGCCGGAGCAAGAGAAAAGCACGGCCGCTGCCCGAAGGCAGCGGCCGTGCTTTGTGCAAAGAAGTGCGGGTACGCGATGAGGCGTATTAGCCCTCGCTGGCGTACAGGGGCAGGGAGGCGTAGAACATGATGGCCTTCATCAGGTCGTCCACGGGCACCTTGTCCTGGGTGGAGTGGCACAGGGAGTCATCACCGGGGCCGTAGCCGATGGCGGGGATGCCCATGCGGCCGCACATATGGGTGGCGTTGGTGCAGAACTCCCAGGCTTCCACGGCGGGCTTCTCGCCGAAGAGCTCGGTGAAGGCGTTCACGCCGGCCTGGATGAGGGGATGATCCTCGGGCATGACCCAGGAGGGGAAGTAATCCACACAGGTGATGTCGTAGCCGGTGTAGGTCTGGACCTTCTCGGTGTCGATGGCGGCGGTGACGCCGTCGATGCCCTCGTAGAACTGAGAGACTTCCTTGAGCAGCTCGTCAATGGACTCGCCGCAGGAGATGCGGCGGTCGCAGGTGATGACGGCCTCGCCGGGGATGGTGTTGAGAGAGGGAGTCTTGCAGTCCACCTTGGTGACCTCGATGGAGCCGCGGCCCAGGAAGGGATCCTCCACGAAGTCGTTGAACTTGTCCACCTTGTCCATAATGGGCAGAGCCTTGATCAGGGCGTTGTCGCCGCGCCAGGCGGTGGAGGCGTGGGCGCACTTGCCGGGGACGGTGATCTTGATCAGGGCACGGCCCTTGTGGCCGCGGATGACGCGGTTGTTGGAAGCCTCGGCCACCAGCACGAAGTCGGGCTTGATGTCGGGGTTCTCTTCCAGCATGGCCTTGACGCAGGAACCCTCAACGTCCTCCTCAGACAGGGAGCCGGACACCCACAGAGTGAAGTCCTTGTCCAGACCCAGGGCCTTCAGGGCCTTGCCGGCGAAGGTGATGCCGGTCAGGCAGCCCTTGTCGTCCACGGCGCCGCGGCCATGGAGGACCTTGCCCTCCTCCATACGGGCCTCCAGAGGATTGAAGCCCCAGTCGGCGGGATCGCCGGGCTCCACGGTGTCAATGTGGGAGTCGTACATCAGCACGGTCTTGCCGGAGCCGACGCGGCCAACCACGTTGCCCACCTTGTCCACGCGGACCTCGTCGTAGCCGAACTCCTTCATCTTGCCGGCGAGGAACTCAACAGCTTTACCTTCATTATAAGTAGTGGAGTCGATGGCGATGAAGTCCTTCAGGAACTGGACGACTTCGTCTTCCTGGGCGGCCACATAGGCCTTGATCTGGTCGAGCGCTTCTTTTTTTGTAATCATGCGAATTCCTCCTTGATTTTTTTGAGAGATGCTGTTATGATTATACCATAAAGTATTCTAGAGATATAGAGACTTTTGCAAAAAATTTTTTAGGAGGTTTTTTACAATGAACACTGGTCTCAAGGGCAAGCATTTCCTCTGTGAGCAGGACTGGACCAACGAAGAGCTGGAGACTCTGATGGACGTGGCTTCCGTCCTGAAGATGGACAACCTGCTCGACACCCACAAGTACGATGAGCTGCTGAAGAACAAGTCCCTGTTCATGCTGTTCTTCGAGGAGTCCACCCGTACCCGCAACGCCTTCGAGTGCGGCATCACCCAGCTGGGCGGCCACGGCAACTACCTGACCCCCAAGGCCACCCAGATCGACCACGGCGAGACCCCCCAGGACACCATCGAGGTCCTCTCCCGCATGGGCCACGGCATCGGCGTGCGCAACACCCTGGTGGGCGGCAACGCTTACATGCAGAAGCTGGCCAAGTACTCCAAGATTCCCATCTACAACATGCAGTGCGACCTGTGGCACCCCACTCAGTCCATCGCTGACCTGTTCACCATCAAGGAGAAGTTCCACAATGAGCTGAAGGGCCGCAAGTTCGTCATCTCCTGGACCTCCGCCGGCAACTACATGCGTCCTCTGTCCATGGCTCAGTCCCTGATCACCCTGATGCCCCGCTTCGGCATGGACGTGACCCTGGCCGTGCCCAACAAGGACTTCGAGCTGATGCCCGAGGCCATGGAGACCGCCCGCAAGAACGCTGAGTTCTACGGCTCCAAGTTCGAGGTCTGCAACGACATGGACGCCGCCTGCGAGAACGCCGACGTCGTGTACGCCAAGGGCTGGGGCCCCATCATGGCTGTGGGCGACGACGAGAAGACCGGCGTCGAGATGATCAACGCCAACCCCGGCTGGTGCGTCGACTCCCGCCGCATGAGCCTGGCCAAGAACACCGCCATCTACATGCACTGCATGCCCGCCGACCGCGGCATCGAGGTCACCGACGAGGTCGCTGACTCCGCTCAGTCCGTCATCTATGATGAGGCCGAGAACCGCATGCACACCATCAAGGCCCTGATGGCCCTGACCATGGGCAACGTCAAGAGCCGCCGGTAAGCAGTTCTTTCACCTTTCGCCCGCCGGACCGCTCCGGCGGGCGGGAGGTTCCTCTCTGTGAGGAAAATCAAAACAGGCGCCTGTGCGCTGGAAACGAGAAAAGCGGCACATTGCGAGATATGTGCCGCTTTTTTCCACCGGAGTGTTGAAAACTGTCTGGTTTACAAAACATGACGGGATTGGCGGACAGGAGTGCCGGGAAGGGTGTATATCATGGAAGCAGCGACTATTATCCGCGGCGGAGCCGTGCTCCTGAAGGAAGGTCTGAAGGCCGGATGGGGCGTCAAGCTCCAGGATGGACTGATCGCCCAGGTGGGGCCTAACGAGACCCTGATCCCGGGTGAGACCGATGCCGTGATTGAGGCGGCCGACCAGATCATCCTGCCCGGTTTTATCAACGGGCACAACCATATGTATAATGTGTTCTCCCGCGGTATCAGCACCGACGCGGTGGTCACCGAGTTCTCCAGCTTCCTGGACGATTTCTGGTGGCCCTACATCGAAAACCGCATCACCCCCGAGCTGGCCGAGGTCACCGCCCGGTGGGCCAGCGTGGAGATGATTGACAGCGGCGTGACCACCTTCTTCGACATTCTGGAGGCCCCCAATGCCATCCCGGGCGCGCTGGAGGCGGAGGCCAGGGTCATCCGGGAGGCCGGCCTGCGGGGTGTGCTTACCTTCGAGGCATGCCAGCGGATGAGCGAGGAGAACGCAGAACTGGGACTGAAAGAGAACGCGGACTTCATCCGCAATCACGCGGACGATCCGATGGTGAAGGGCGCCATGAGCATCCACACCCTCTTTACCTGTTCCAAGGAATATGTGCAGAAGGCCCGCGCCATGGCGAAAGAGCTGGGCGCCAAGTTCCATATGCATCTCTCTGAGAGCGTGTTCGAGCCCAACTGGACACAGGAACATTACGGCAAACAGCCCATCTGCATCTACGACGAGCTGGGCTGCCTGGACAGCGATGTGCTGGCTTCCCAGGTGGTGCAGGTGAATCAGGAGGAGATCGATCTCCTGGGCCGCAGCGGCGCCAGCGCCGTGACCATGCCCCTGTCCAACTGCGAGGTGGGCGGCGGTATCGCCCCCGTTACCGAGCTGCTGGAGGCGGGCGTCAAGGTAGGCATCGGCACCGACGGCTATATCAATAACTTCTTCGAGGTAATGCGCGGAGCATTTCTTATCCACAAGGCATATCGGCAGGACCCACAGGCTATGGGCGCCCGGCAGGTCTACCAGATGGCCACGGATATGGGAGCGGAAGCTCTCGGCATGGAAAACACGGGGCGTATTGCCCCGGGCATGCTGGCCGATGTGATCACGGTCCGTATGAACGATACGCCCACGCCCATCAACGAAAAGAACGTATACGACCAACTGATCCTGTACCGGAACCCCGCCGACGTGCAGAACGTCTTCGTCGGCGGCAAGCAGCTCAAGAAGGACGGCGTCATCCTGACGCTGGACGTTGAGAAGGCCCGCGCTGAGATGCGCCAGGCCTGTGCGGAGTTCTGGAAGTTCAAGTAAGAGTAATAAGCGCATACCGGACCGGCCGCCCCGCCGGCGCGGCATACGCTTATCCATAGGGACGGCGCCCCGCGGCATCGTCCAAGTTCCGGATGGGATTTCCATGCAAGGAAGGTGATTAAATGCCCCTGATTGGTGAGCTGAATAAAAATTATAAAGTGATCAACCGTTCGGTCCCCCGTATCGACGGCGTTGACAAGGTGACCGGCCGTGCGCATTACGCGGCCGACCTGAAATTCCCTGATATGGTGTACGGCGGCTGCCTGCGCAGCGGCCATTCCCACGCCAGGGTGAAGCGGATCGATACCAGCAAGGCCAAGGCCATCCCCGGTGTTCTGGCCGTGGTCACTGCAGATGACATGCCCAAGCCCATGAGCTGCGCAGGCAACGCCGCCTACATGTACCTGACCAACGAGGTCAAGTATGCCGGCGACGTGGTGGCCATCGTGTGTGCCGAGACGATGGCTCTGGTGGACGAGGCCCGCAAGGCCATCGAGGTGGAGTACGAGGATCTGCCCGGCGTCTACACCATTCGCGACGCCATGAAGCCCGGTGCCCCTGCCGTCCATGAGAGATATCCCGACAATGTGTTTACCGATTCCCTTTACCCCATCCGCAAGGGCGATGTGGAAAAGGGCTTTGCCGAGGCCGACCTCATTATCGAGCGGGAGTATGAGACCCAGTACATAGAGCACTCCTACATCGAGCCCGAGGCCGTGGTCTGCGTCCAGAATCCCGCCGACGGTGTGATGACCGTCCATTCCTCCAGCCAGAACCCCTTCTTCACCCGCCGCTATGTGGCCGACATCCTGGGCGTCGGCATGCACGACGTCCGCGTGTTCCAGGAGACCCTGGGCGGCAGCTTCGGCGGCAAGGAGGAGGGCGTGGGCATGCTGGCCGCCCGCTGCGCTTACCTGTGCAAGCTGGTGGGCCGCCCTGTGAAGATGCGCTTTACCCGTGAGGAGTCCTTCCTGGAGAGCGCCAAGCGCCATCCTTTCCTGCTCCACTACAAGGTGGGCGTGAAGAAGGACGGCCACATCGTGGCCTGGGAGGGCACTCAGATCGACAACTGCGGCGCCTACAACAACCAGACCCAGTTCATGAACTCCCGTGCCAGCATCCACAGCTGCGGCGCCTATACCATTCCCAATGTCAAGACCGATACCTTCGGCGTCTTTACCAACAACATCCACGGCGGCGCCATGCGCGGCTACAGCTCTCCCCAGCTCATCTGGGGCCAGGAGCAGCTCATCGAGGAGATCGCCGAGGAGCTGGGCATGGATCCCCTGGAGTTCCGCCGCATCAACTGCCTGAAGGATGGCACCACCAACGCCACCGGCACGGTGCTGGATCACGTGAACATGCAGGAAGTCATGGACTACACCGCCGAAAAGACCGACTACCAGCGCAAGCACGAGGAGTATAAACACCAGACCGCCACCAAGAAGCGCAAGGGCATCGGCATCGCCATCGGCCACCGCGGCTGCGGCCTGGGTGCCGAGTCTCCCGATGCTTCCGGCGCCATGGCCATCGCCAATGAGGATGGAACGGTTCTCATCAATACCGGCCTTGCCGAGAACGGCCAGGGCCTGAAGACCGCGTTCTCTCAGATTGCCGCCGAGGCTATCGGCGTGCCCTACGAGTCCATCCGGTTCTACGGCACCGACACCCAGGCCATTGCCGACTCCGGTATGACCGTGGCCTCCCGCGGCACCGTGATGGGCTCCCAGTCCACCCGGAAGGTGGGCTACAAGCTCAACGAGATCATGCGGGCCAATGCCATCGCCCTGGGCTTCTTCAAGGACCAGGAGGGTGTTGACACTCCCGATGACATTGTGCTGGAGAACGGCTTCTTCCACAGCCTGAAGAATCCTGACATCAAGGTAGCCTTTAAGGACGTGTGCAACGCCTCCCTGTGGACCGGCCGGCAGATGGCCGCCTACGAGTGGTTCATGCCCCCTGCCTGCATCCAGGATCACCACACCGGACAGGGCGTGGCATTCCCCAACTACGCCTACGGCTGCGTCGTAGCCGAGGTGGAGGTGGACATGGAGACCGGCTATGTGGACGTGCAGAAGGTCACCGCCAGCCACGATGTGGGCACCGCGATCAACCCCGCCCTAGTGCTGGGCCAGATCTACGGCGGCATCCTGATGGGCCAGGGCTACGCCACCACTGAAGAAGTGGAGGTCTCGGGCGGTAAGGTCCGCAACCAGAATTTCGAGAATTACATCCTTCCCACTGCCGCTGATATGCCCGAGATGGACGTCAACATCTTTGAGTGTGACGATCCCAGGGGCACTTTCGGCGCCAAGAGCATCGGCGAGCCCGCCACCGAGGTCGTGGGCGCTGCCATCGCCAATGCCATCTACAATGCCACCGGCAGGCGTATCCGTGAGAATCCCGCCAATCTGGAGCGCGTGCTGCTGGGCAAGAAGCTGAGATAAGGGGGATACCATGCAGAAGCTGAGTTATCTGAAACCCAAGACCCTGGAAGAGGCTCTGGGTTATCTGAATGAGTACGGCGCCAGGGTCAAGCCCTACGCCGGCGGCACCGACCTGATGGTGCAGCTGCGGGAGGGCTCCTCCCGCCTGAAGGACGTGGAGTACCTGATGGACGTGCAGGCGCTGCCCGAGCTGCGCGGCATCGAAGTCAAGGATGACTGCATCAGCATCGGCGCCATGACCAGCCATACCCAGGTCAACGAGTCTGAGGTACTGCGTGAGCATGTGCCCTTCCTGTCCATCGCCTCCTCCACCGTGGGCTCCACCCAGATCCGCAACAAGGGCACCGTGGGCGGCAACATCTGCAACGCCTCTCCCGCCGCCGATACCCTGTCTCCCTTCGTGGCCCTCAACGCCCGCCTGGTGGTGGTCAGCGTGGACGGCACCCGTGAGGTCATGGTGAAGGACGCCATGGAGAAGGCCGGCAAGCTCAAGCTGGCCGCCAACGAGATGGTGACCCGCATCGTCATTGACCGGCTGGACGGCTACTCCACCGCGTTTATCAAGCTGGGCCGCCGCAAGGCCCTGGCTATTTCCCGTATGAACACCGCCGTGGCGCTGAAGGTGGAGGGCGGCGTCATCGCCGATGCCCGCATCGCCCCCGGCTGTGTGTTCTCCACTCCTGACCGTGTGGAGTGCGCCGAGGCGCTGGTGGTGGGCAAGGCTCCCTCCGCCCAGCTCTTCGAGGAGGCCGGCAAGGCCGTCTCCGAGGAGATGATCAAGCGCACCGGCATCCGCTGGTCCACCGAGTACAAGAAGCCCGTCGTCGAGGCTCTGGTGCAGCGCGCCCTGTGCCGCGCCGCCGGCCTGCCCGAGGATTAAGGAGGGTATTGCAGCATGAATAAGATCACCTTGAACTTTTTCCTCAACGATGAGCCCGTCTCTCTGCTGATCGATGAAAACGCCCGCCTGCTGGACGTCATCCGTGATGTGGCCGGCCTTACCGGTACCAAGGAAGGCTGCGGCGTGGGCGAATGCGGCGCGTGCACTGTGATCCTGGAGGGCGAGGCCGTGGATTCCTGCATCGTCCTGGCCGCCTCCGTGGAGGGCAAGCACGTGATGACCGTGGAGGGCCTGTCCAAGGGCGGCAAGCTGGACGATATCCAGCAGGCCGTGCTGGACCATCACGCCCTGCAGTGCGGTTTCTGCACCCCCGGCTTCCTGATGAGCGCGAAGGCGCTTCTGGACAAGAAGCCCAACCCCACCCGGGACGAGATCAAGATCGCCATTTCCGGCAACCTCTGCCGCTGCACGGGCTATCAGCAGCTCGTGGAGGCGTTTGAGGACGCCGCAAAGCGTTATCAGGACAAGTAAGAAGGCCTGTTTTTTAGAAGAGGAGAGATTTCGATGTTCAACAAAGAAAATGTCAAGGGCGCTTCCATCGGCGTCAAGTTCTGCGGCTATGACCTGCAGAGCCCCTTCATCGTGGGTTCCGGTCCTCTGACTTACGGCTCTGAGGGCATGATCCGTGCTCACCAGGCCGGCGTGGGCGCCGTGGTCACCAAGACCATCCGTCTGGGCGCCGCCATCAATCCTGCCCATCACATGGCCAAGATCAGCAACGAGTCCATCCTGAACTGCGAGAAGTGGGCCGACTCCGACCGTTTCCAGTGGTACGAGAAGGAGATCCCCGAGGCTGTCAAGGCCGGCGCCGTGGTCATCGGCTCCGTGGGCCACACCCCCATGGAGGCCCAGGCCATCGTGGAAGATGTGGAGAAGGCCGGCGCTCACATCATCGAGCTGGTCTCCTACACGGAGGACACCCTGCTGCCCATGCTGGACTATGCCAAGGCCCATGTGAACATCCCTGTCATCTGCAAGCTGTCCGGCAACTGGCCCGACGCGGCCGGTACCGCCAAGAAGTGCTATGAGCACGGCGCTGACGGTATCTGTGCCATCGACTCCATCGGCCCCACCCTGATGATCGATGTGGAGAAGCGCACCCCTGTCATGCTGTCCAACGACGGCTACGGCTGGATGACCGGCGCTCCCATCAAGCCCATCTCCATGCGCATCAACAGCCAGATCACCCGCAACGTGCCCGGCTACAAGAACCTGTACGGCACCGGCGGCGTGATGAAGGCCGATGACGCCATCGAGTACCTGATGATCGGCTGCAACGCCGTGGGCATCTGCTCCGTGGGCATCCTGAAGGGCCTGGACTACGTGACCAAGGTGTGCTATCAGCTCTCCGACCGGCTGGCCCAGCTGGGCTTCTCCTCCATCCAGGAGGCCATGGGCGTGGCCCTGCCCAACTTCCCCACCACCGAGAACATCACCGACATGGGCTTCAACTATGACCCCGCCAAGTGCACCAAGTGCGGCCGCTGCGAGACCGTGTGCTGCTACAAGGCCCGCAAGGTGGAGTTCCCTGAGATGAAGCTGGACCGCTCCCTGTGCCGTTCCTGCGGCCTGTGCGCCGATGTCTGCCCCACCCATGCCCTGACCAGCTATGTGGATGAGCAGTCCGCCGAGAACGCCAAGCGCGCCGCCGCCTCCAAGGAGTTCGACGCCCTGGTGAAGGCCCAGGCCCCCGAGCTCAAGGACTTCGACGCCAAGATGAAGGGCTGAGCCGTTGGGCAAGCCCTGCAAAAAACCAGAATAACCACGATCCTTTTTACAAAGTGACCTGAGCATCCCGGAAAAACCTGTCCCGCGGCGGTGGAGCTTTTGACCGCTACCCTGGCCGGCGCGGGGACCCCAGTAAGGGAGGATGTTGGGTGTATCCAAACGTGCGTGTGAACCACTCCCTTGTGATGGAGGAGGGACCGCAGTTTCGTTCAGGCACGAATTCAAATCAGGGAAGCAGGTGCTCTCCATCCATGCTTTTGGGTGGAAAGCGCCTGCTTCTTTTTATCTCATTATCCCACTGCCGGGATAAAGAGATTGGGAAACAGAGAGTCAAGAACGGCTACTGTACGCCGGGCATACCTGAGTGTCGGAACCACCGGGCGGTGTAGACAGGCACCGGCGGAAAAAGGCACTGAGACTACAGGCTATGTGCGTGTACGGGCTGCGTCGAAGGATGCCGGGGGCAATTCAGATGGCCGTCAAACAGCTAGGAGATGACTTCTATGGAGAAATACAGCCAGATCGGACAGAGCACTCCCGTCCGGGATGCGGCGCTGAAGGTCACCGGCCGCAAGCAGTACGTGGGGGATATGAAGCTCCGCGGCATGCTTTACGGCGAAGTGGTGTTCAGCCGCGTTGCCCATGCCAAGATCAAGTCCATCGATACCAGTGCGGCCGAGGCACTGCCCGGCGTCCGTGCCGTGGTGTGCTATAAGAACTCACCTGATACCCTGTACAACAGCGCGGTGCGCTTCTATGAGCACCAGATCCCCAATACCGAGCGGATCTTCGACGATACGGTCCGGTTCGTGGGCGACCGGGTGGCCGCCGTGGCCGCCGACACTGCCGCCATTGCCAAGAAGGCCGCCGGCCTGATCAAGGTGGAGTATGAGGAACTGCCCGTCTATCTGGACCCGGAGGAGGCCATGAAGGAGGGCGCCTATCCCATTCATGGGGAGAGCAATGCCATCACCACTATGGTCCACAACGCCGGCGACCTGGAAAAGGGCTTTGCCGAGGCCGATCATATCTTCGAGGACCGCTACACCACCCAGCCCATCCATCACTGCGCCATTGAGCCCCACGTGGCCATTGCCGACTACGACTTTACCGGCAAGCTGACGGTGTATACCTCCTGCCAGAATACCTTTGGTTACCGGATCATCCTCAGCCGCATCTTCAAGATGCCCATGAGCAAGATCCGCGTGGTCACGCCCGCCATCGGCGGCGCCTTCGGCGGTAAACTGGAGATGACGCTGGAGCCGGTGGCCGCGCTGCTGTCCATGAAGACCGGCCGCCCGGTGAAGCTGGTCTACTCCCGTCAGGCCTGCATCGACTCCACCCGCACCCGCCACGCCTCGGTGGTCTACCTCAAGACCGGCGTGAAGAACGACGGTACCATCGTGGCCCAGGATATCCGCATCATCACCAATACCGGCGCCTACGCCTCCAGCGCCCTCAACGTGCTGGGCGCCCTGAGCCACAAGGTGTTCAAGGTCTATAAGACCCCCAATATGCGCTTTACCGGCATCCCGGTGTATACCAACACCCCCATCGCCGGCGCCATGCGGGGCTACGGCTCTCCACAGGCCTTCTTCGGCCAGCAGCGCCAGATGCAGAAGATCGCCAAGGCCCTGAACATGTCCCTGGTGGACCTGCAGCTCAAGAACCTGGTGGACCCGGAGGACTGCGATCCCATGGGCTTCAAGCTGGGCAATCCCCGGCCCAAGGACTGTGTCCGCCGGGGCGTTGAACTGATGCAGAACTGGCCCGAGCTCTCCGACGAGGACGGCAAGTACGCCATCGGCGTAGGCATGGCCGTAGGCGCCCACGGCTGCGGCTGCTTCGGCGCCCACCGGGACCAGGCCTGCGTCATGCTCAAGATGAACGAGGACGGCACCTGCACCTACTACACCGGCACCCACGACATGGGCAACGGTTCGGTCACCGTTCAGAGCCAGGTGGTCTCCAACACCCTGAAGATCCCCATGTCCTCCATCACCACCCTGGAGGCCGATACCGATATCTGTCCCTGGCAGCTGGGCGATTACTCCAGCCACGGCGTATTCGTGGTGGCCAGCGCGGCCAAGAAGTGTTCCGAGTCGGTGGCCGCCGAGCTCATCAAGGAGGCAGCCCTCATGCTGGAGGAGCAGGAGAGCGATTTGGAGATCACTGAGGAGGGCGTGCATTCCAGAGCCAGCGGCAAGACCGTCTCCCTCAGCGATGTTGTGGTCTACGCCCAGGATAAGTCCCACCGGGAGATCATCTGCTCCGAGACCTATCCCATGCCCAACGGTCCCACCGCTTATGGCGCCCATTTCGTCCGCGTCAAAGTGGAGAAGGCCACCGGTGCCGTGCAGGTCACCGATTACGCCGCCGTCCACGATGTGGGTAAGGTCATCAACCGCATGGGCATCGAGGGCCAGCTCCATGGCGGCATCCAGATGGGCATGGGCTACGCCCTGTGTGAGGGCCTGAAGTATGACGAAAACGGCCGCAACATCTACAACAACTTCCGCAAGTACAAGATGTTCACCGCCGACCAGATGCCTCGCATCCAGGTGGACTTTATCGAGGCCAACGAGCCCAATGGGCCTTATGGCGCCAAGAGCATCGGCGAGGCGGCCGTGGTGCCCGCCAATCCCGCGGTGATGAACGCCGTGTGCGACGCTCTGGGCGAGGAGCTCTACAGCTCCCCCTACCGCGACCGGTGATCCGCTCTATCAATCTGAAGGCCCGAAGGGAGGACCCTGTAAGATGAATAACCGCAAGGACGTCCTTGCCAAAGTGACCGGCAAGGCCATCTATGCCAACGATATCCGGATGGCAGACATGGTGTTCTGCAAGGTGGTGCGCTCCACCATCTCCAGCGGCCGCATCCTGTCCATCGACACCGCCGAGGCCGAGAAGGTGCCCGGTGTGGTGCGTATTTTTACCGCCAAGGACATCCCCGGCATCCCCAACCAGCCCTGCGACCGCCCGGTGATCTGCGGCGACCGCGTCCGCTATATCGGCGATGCCGTGGCCCTGGTGGCCGCCGAGACCAGAGAGCAGGCCGACGAGGCCGCCAAGCTGGTGAAGGTGGAGTACGAGGAGCTGCCCGCCAACTTTGACCCCATGCACGCCCTGGACGATGACGCGCCCCTGATCCACGACAGCGGCAACGTGATCTGCAAGTGGAAGACCCAGCGGGGCGACGTGGAAGAGGGCTTCCGGAACTCCGACTGCGTGATGGAACGGGACTATGTGACCTCCCGGGTCCAGCACGTGTGCATCGAGACCGAGGCCGCCGTGGCCTACCGTGACCCCAACACCAGCGAGATGATCGTCCGCTGTCCGGTGAACAGCCCCTTTGTCATCCGCAAGACGGTGGCCGAGACCCTGGGCCTGCCCCAGACCCGGGTGCGTGTCATTCTTGCCACCATCGGCGCGTCCTTCGGCGGCAAGAACTACGATATCGCCATGGCCTCCAGCCGGGCGGCCATGGTCAGCTTCCTGCTGGACCGGCCCTGTAAGGTATGGCTCACCCGTGAGGAGTCCATCATGGAGGGCACCAAGCGCCATCCCATCCATGCCCATTACAAGGTGGGCTTCAACCGGGACGGCAAGCTCCAGGCCATGCAGGTCCGGCTGGTGCTGGACGGCGGCGCCTACAAGAGCAAGACCTTCCCGGTGACCACCCGTATGGCCATCGAGGCCGCCGGCCCTTACATCGTGCCCAATATCGACACCATCTCCACCAGCGTGTACACCAACAATGTCTACTCCGACGCCCTGCGTGGCTTCGGCTCCCCTCAGGTGGACTTCTGCTCCGAGTCCCTGATGGATGAGATCGCCAAGGAGCTGAACATGGACCCGGTGGAGCTGCGCAAAAAGAACATGCTCTACGAGGGCTGCACCTCCACCACCGGCCAGCACATGACCAATGTGACCCTGGACAAGTGCTACGAGGCCCTGGACAGCGCCTGTAAGATCGGTGAGCGCCGTAAGCGCATCGCGGAGTACAACGCCTGCCACACCGGCACCAAGAAGGGCCTGGGCATCGCCTTCCTGCACCGGGGCGAGTCCTTCGGCGCCGCCGGACAGGGTATCGACACTGCCAGCGGCATGATCGCCGTCCAGCCCGACGGCAGCGTCACCGTGGCCTCCTCCATTGCCGAGGTGGGCCAGGGCGGCCCCAACATGCTGGTCAGCGTGGTCCACGAGACCCTTGGCGTGGACCGGGAGAAGATCCGGGTCAGCCCGGTGGACACCGGCTTCCTCACCGACGCCGGCCCCACGGTGGCCACCCGCGGCACTGTGTTCTCCGGCGGCGCGGTGTGGAAGGCCTGCCTGAGCGTCAAGGAGAAGCTCACCGGCTACGCCGAGAAGCGTCTGGGCACCCGC
This sequence comes from Clostridiales bacterium, assembly GCA_022772585.1. Classification (GTDB taxonomy): domain Bacteria; phylum Bacillota; class Clostridia; order Oscillospirales; family Oscillospiraceae; genus Pseudoflavonifractor_A. The sequence continues at coordinate 2,481 of JALEZN010000043.1, read as the reverse complement.
GACGTGGTCTTTGCCGACGAGAAGATCACCGATGCCAAGGACCCCGACAACAGCGTGGAGCTGCTCACCGTCATCACCGACGTTTTCAATAATGCCGACCACCTCAACTCCCTGGGCTATTTTTCCGCGCCGCCCTTCAACTACGACCGGAACACCGGCGTGGGCGACGCCTATTGGTCCTGGGTGTACGGCGCTGCCGCCGCGGAGGTCACCGTGGATCTGAAGACCGGCGCCGTGTCGGTGGACGACTATTTCGCGGTCCACGATGTGGGCCACGCCATGGACAAGGACGAAGTGGTGGGTCAGATCCGGGGCGGCGTGGCCATGGGCATCGGCTACGCCCTGACCGAGGAAGTGGACCTGAAAGAGGGCCGCATCCGCAACCTGAACCTGGAAAGCTACATCGTTCCCACCGTGCTGGACGTGCCTGATCAGATCCACGCCATCGCGCTGGAGTATCCCAGCGAGGTGGGCCCCCTGGGGGCCAAGGGCCTGGGCGAGCCGGCCACCTGCAACGTGGCCCCCGCCATCATCAACGCCATCGACAACGCCTGCGGCAAGCGGGTGCGGGAGCTGCCCGCAAACCTGGAGCGCATCGTTCTGGGCCATTCCATGAGCAAGTGATCCGAGTGTTTTTGCCATAGATTGTACTCGAAAGGAAATGATCAGCATGAAAACCCTGTTCCGTAATCCCTGGATCGTCACCATGAACGATGACTTCGAGATGATCCGCAACGGCTTTGTCTACGTGGTGGACGACAAGATCAGCGAGGTGGGCTCCGATCCCCTGCGCATGGCCCAGCTCAGCCTGGAGGCTGACTCCGTCATCGACGCCGCCGACAAGATCCTCATGCCCGGCATGGTCAGCGCCCACACCCACCTGTTCCAGACCTTCATGCGCGGCCTGGCCGACGATCTGCAGCTCTATCCCTGGCTGTCCACCCAGGTGTGGCCCTTCTCCGAGCTGATGACCGAGGAGGACTTCTACTACGCCGGACTCATCGGCTGCCTGGAGAACCTGAAGACCGGCGCCACCAGCTGCATCGACCAGCATTACATTTTCACCTCCCTCAACAACGGCGACCGCATCTTTGAGGCTATGCGGGACTCCGGCATCCGCGGCAACATGTGCCGCTGCTTTGCCAACATCGTGTACTATGAGAAGTTCCGTGAGGAGGATCAGGACCGCATCCTCAACGACATCAAGCGCCTGCACAGTGAGTGGGCGGGTAAGGAGAACGGCCGCCTGTCCCTGAGCGTGGGCCCCCTGAACCCCTGGGGCGTCTCTCCCGACCTGTTCCAGAAGACCAAGCAGCTCTCCAAGGATCTGGGCATCAAGTTCCAGGTCCACACCGCCGAGGACCAGGACGTGGTGGAAAAGACCGCCAAGATGTACGGCGGCATGCGCAATGTGGAGTTCTTCGAGTCCATGGGTATCCTGGACGAGGACACCCAGCTGGCCCACGCCATTTGGCTGGATGACCACGAGATGGAGATCTTGGACAAGTACCGCTGCCAGCCCATCCACTGCCCGGTGGCCAACGCCTACCTGGCCGACGGCGTGGCCCGGGTGCCCGAGATGCTGAAGATGGGCCTGCCCGTGGCCCTGGGCACCGACGGCCCCGGCAGCAACAACGCCCAGGATATGCTGGGCACCCTGAAGTACACCGCCCTGATGCACAAGAACCACAACCTGGACGCTCACATCATCTCCAACAAGGACGTGCTCACCATGGCCACCCGCAACGGCGCCATCGCCATGGGCATGGACGGCCAGATGGGCCAGATCGCCCCCGGCATGAAGGCCGACATCCTGCTGGTGGACTGGAAGAAGCCCCATATTGCCCCCGTCCATCATCCCGAGTCCGCCCTGGTGAACAACGCCAACGGCAACGACGTGGATACCGTCATGGTCAACGGCGAGATCGTGGTGCGCAACAAGAAGTCCACCAAGATCGACGAGATCGCCCTTATCGATGAGTGCCAGAAGCGCATCGAGTTCATCAAGTCCCGCATGTAAATTGCTTTGGCCGGTCCTGTCCGGCCGGAGAAAAAAGAGAGCCGCCCATATGGGCGGCTCTCTCTTTCTGCGCCGTCCGGCAGGGCGGCACTTTTATGAAGGGGGGATAATTAGAAATCAACCTCGGTGCCGTAGTAGATGCAGGTGAAGAGCTTCTCCATGGTGGCGGAGTCGATGGGACGGGGGTTGGAGCCGGTGCAGGCGTCGCCCACGGCGTTGGCGGAGATGGCGGAGAGCTTCTCCTTGAACTCGCTCTCAATGATGCCGAAGTCCTTCAGGGTATTGGGGATGCCCATGGCGTCGTTCATGGAGCGGATCTTGGCGCGCAGGGCCTGGACCAGCTCGTCGGTGGTGCTGCCGGAGAGGCCCATGGTGCGGGCGATGTCGGCATACCGCTCAGCCACGCCGTCGGCCTTGGAGTTATACTGGATGACGTAGGGCAGGTACATGGCGTTGGCCAG
>JALEZN010000139.1 GCA_022772585.1 Clostridiales bacterium | reverse complement strand
GGGCGTGTGCGATTACCTGGGCGTCAAGTGGGAGACGGGCAGCGGGCTGAACGCCGACGTGGACACGCTTACCGCCGCCGGGATCATCACCAGCCCGGATTACTGGAAGGCAGGCAATTACTCCGCCGCAAACGTGCAGGCACTCATCCGGGCCATGGCGGGACATATCATGAAAGGGGCATAACATGGAGCATACCATAAATGTTAAACATGCGGCCCTGACCGTCTTCGCCGCCTGCGGTACAGCTGTCTCCAATGCCATGGGCGGCTGGGATGACAGCCTGACCACTCTCGTCATTTTTATGGCGGCGGACTATGTGGCAGGACTGGTAGTAGCCGGTGTATTCAGGGCCTCCGCCAAATCCAGGGGCGGCGGCCTTGACAGCAGGATCTGCTTTGAAGGAATCGTCAAAAAAGCAGCCTGTCTTCTGCTGGTGCTCATCGGCGCCCGGCTGGACGCCATGGCCGGCGACGGGACCACCGTGCGCACCATGGTGGTCCTCTTTCTTCTGGGCAATGAGGGACTTTCCATCCTGGAGAACCTGGGTCTCATGGGTGTGCCCTATCCCCAGAGATTGAAGAACGCTTTGGACATGCTGAAATCAAAAGGAGACGAATGACAAAAGCCCGCCCCGTAGGGATGACTTGTGGGCGGGCAATTTTTATCATGATCGGTCTATGCCGTCATAATCAGCATGCATCTCAATGATGGGAATGATGGGATCATGTTCTGTTTTTATATTCTTCTGAGCCAACTATTGTCTGTACTGCGGCTTGCTGTTATAATAATGTCTGCTGAATAAACCGTTTTGCGGTTTATTCGCGCGGCAAGGGCCGCGCAATTTCACAAAAACAGCTGAGTTTAGCTGTTTTTGTGAAATTCAGGCGCTGTTACAATGCGTATTTCCGCTGGAACGCTGGGGCGCTCCAGCGGAAGGTGCACGGGTTTGGGGCAGTTTTGCCCCAAACCCGTGCACCTGAACAAAGCCAATTGGCCCTGAAAATCTTGGCTTTCAGGGCCTTCGTTTTGGTTCAGTACGCATTATAATAAATTTTAGTTTGACCGCAAAAGGAGTGATCTCCATGTTATCCTTTGAGAGCGACTATATCCAGGGAGCTCATGAAGCCGTCCTGCAGCGGCTGATCGAGAGCAATCTGGAGCCCATGTCCGGCTACGGCAGCGATCCCTGCTGTGAGAGCGCCAAATCCAGGATCCGGCAGGCCTGCGGCTGTCCGGAAGCTGACATCTTTTTCCTGGTAGGCGGTACTCAAACCAACGCCGTGGTCATCGACAGTCTGCTCCGCTCCTATGAAGGAGTGGTGGCAGCCTCCAGCGGCCATGTCAGCGTTCACGAGGCAGGAGCCATCGAGCACACCGGCCACAAGGTGCTCACTCTGCCGCAGCACAACGGCAAGCTGTGTGCCGGCGACCTGGAGCAGCTTCTCCGCACCTTTTGGGCCGACGGCACTCATGAGCACATGGTCTTCCCCGGCATGGTCTATATCTCCCACCCCACGGAGTACGGCACCCTCTACTCCGCCGGGGAGCTGGAGGAACTCTCCCGGCTGTGCCGCAGCTATCACATTCCCCTCTACCTGGACGGCGCCCGGCTGGGTTACGGCCTGATGAGCGATGAGACCGATGTGACGCTGGAGACCATCGCCCGCTGCTGTGATGTGTTCTACATCGGCGGTACCAAGGTGGGCGCCCTGTGCGGCGAGGCGGTGGTCTTCCCCAGGGGGAACATGCCTCCTCATTTTCTGACCATCGTCAAGCAGCGGGGGGCCCTGCTGGCCAAGGGCAGGCTGCTGGGCGCCCAGTTCGACGCTCTCTTTACCGATGATCTCTATTTCACCATCAGCCGCCACGCCATCGACATGGCCCGGCGGCTCAAGGAGGGCTTCCGGCAGCGGGGATACCGCTTCTATCTGGACTCCCCCACCAACCAGCAGTTCATCATCCTGGAACGGGGGGAACTAAAGCGGTTGCGGGAGCAGGTGGTCTTCAGCATCTGGGAAGAGCTGGACGAGGACCACACCGTGGTCCGTTTCGCCACCAGTTGGGCCACCCGGCCGGAGGACGTGGACGCCCTGATGGCCATCCTGGACGGATGATACGCAAAAGATCCGGATACCCAGGCGGGTATCCGGATCTTTTCATCTTAACGCTCCGCGGCGGCCTGCTCCCCGCTCGGGCGGCGCATAGTCAGGGAGATGCGCTTGCGGGGCACGTCCACCTCTTTGACCCACACCGTCACCACGTCTCCCACCGAGAGCAGCTCGGAGGGATGGCGCACCCGCCGGGGGAGCTGGGAAATATGGACCAAACCGTCCTGATGGACGCCCACGTCCACAAAGGCGCCGAAGTCGATGACGTTGCGGACGGTGCCCTGGAGCTCCATACCGCTCTTCAGGTCCTTTATGTCCATCACATCGGTGCGGAGCATGGGGGCGGGCAGCTCGTCCCGGGGGTCCCGGCCGGGCTTGAGCAGTTCCTTCACTACATCCCGCAGGGTGGGCAGGCCCACGCCGCACTCCGCCGCCGCACGCTCCTCGCCGTACCCGGCCAGACGTTCCCTCAGATCCCCGATATCCCCCGCCCTGACCGCCTTCAGATCGTAGCCGCACAGGGACAGGAGCCGCTCGGCGGCGGCGTAGCTCTCGGGGTGGACACCGGTATTGTCCAGGACATTCCCGCTCTCAGGCACGCGGAGGAAGCCGGCGCACTGTTCAAAGGCCTTGGGTCCCAGCTTGGGGACCTTGAGGAGCTGCTTCCGGGCGGTGAACGCGCCGTTCTCCTCCCGGTATTTTACAATGTTTTTGGCCGTGGTGTTGTTCAGGCCCGACACACGGGTGAGCAACGGGGCCGAGGCCGTGTTCACATCCACTCCCACCGCATTGACGCAGTCCTCCACCACGCCGGAGAGGGTCTCGTCCAGCCGGGCCTGAGGCATATCGTGCTGGTACTGGCCCACACCGATGGCCTTGGGGTCGATCTTCACCAGCTCGGCCAGGGGATCCTGGAGCCGCCGGGCGATGGACACGGCGCTGCGCAGATTCACGTCGTAGTCGGGGAACTCCTCGGCAGCCAGCTTGCTGGCCGAGTATACGCTGGCCCCCGCCTCGCTGACCACCATGTAGCTCACCCCGCCGCCCAGTTCCCGGATCATCTCGGCAGCCATGAGCTCGGTCTCCCGGCCGGCGGTGCCGTTGCCGATGGCGATGTGCTCCACCCCGTGGCGGCGCACCAGGGCCTTCAGCGTATCGATGGCCTCCCGGCGTTTCCGCTCATTAAAGGTGGGATAGACCACCGCCGTGTCCAGCACCTTGCCGGTACCGTCCACCACCGCCACCTTGCAGCCGTTGCGATAGCCCGGGTCCAGGCCCATGGTGACTTTGCCCTTTACCGGAGGCTGCATGAGAAGGGGCCTCAGGTTCAATCCGAACATTTTGATGGCCCCCTCATCGGCCCGCTCGGTGAGGGTATTCCGGATCTCCCGCTCCAGGGAGGGGTAAATGAGCCGGTCATAGGCGTCCTCGGCGGCCTCCTTCACGAATTCCATGGCCGGGGAGCCGGGGCGCACCACCTGCCGCCGCAGCAGAGGGAGAGCCTGCTCCCGGTCGGTGACCACGCTCACCTTGAGGAAGCCCTCCCGCTCGCCCCGGTTGATGGCCAGCACCTGGTGGTTCTGCACCCGGGGGGTGCTCTGGCGGAAGTCGTAGTACAGGCGGTAGACGCTGTCCTCCTCCCCGGCGGCGGACACGGCCAGGATGCTCCGGCGGAGCATCAGCTCCCGCAGGGCCTTGCGGATGCCCGCGTCATCGCTGATGCGCTCGGCGATGATGTCGTTGGCTCCCTGAAGGGCATCGGCCACGGTCTCCACGCCCTTTTCCGGGTCGAGATAGCCGGCGGCGGCCTTCTCAGGCGCAGGGCAGTCCCGCTCCTGGGCGAAGAGAAGGTCGGCCAGGGGCTCCAATCCCTTTTCCCGGGCAATGGTGGCCCGGGTGCGGCGCTTCTGCCTGTAGGGGCGGTACAGGTCCTCCACCTCGGCCAGGGTGGCGGCGGCGGCGATGGCGGCGGAGAGCTCCTCCGTCAGCTTGCCCTGATTCTCAATGGCCGCTGTGACCTCCTCCCGGCGCTTTTCCAGGCTGCGCAGGTATTGCAGCCGGTCGGCCAGGGTGCGCAGCGCCGTGTCGTCCATGGCACCGTGAAGCTCCTTGCGGTAGCGGGCGATGAAGGGGATGGTGTTGCCCTCGTCGATGAGCCGGACCACGTTCTCCACGTGGGCGGCGTCCCGGCCCAGCTCCCGGGCCAGGATGGAAATGATGCTCTCCATGCGGTCACTCCTTTGGTAAATCAATGTCTCTGCTCTTCTCCGGAAGGACGGACGTCCCATCCTCCGCCGGCCGGAACCGGCAAAAAGGCCGCCGCGGACGGCAGATGTCCGCGGCGGCCCGGTCCGCGCCCCCTGTTCAGGGGAGCGTGTCGCTGTCTACCAGGATATTATCGGTACCGTGCTGGTCAAACTCCGCGATATAGGCGTCGATACGCCGGGTGAGCTCGTCGTAATTATTTTCGTCGATGGGCACGTCGTCCATGTCCCGGCGGGCCAGGTCCTCGGCCAGGATGTCGAAAAACACGTTGTTCTCATACTCCACGATGGCCTCGTGGATACCGCCCTCCACAAAGGCCCGGGAGGGGACAACCTCGCCCTTCCAGTCCTCCGCCAGGACGCCCATCCCCTCTTCCCGCGCCCGGGCAAAGAGCAGGCTCTCCACCTCGTCATAGTCCCGGAAGCGGTCGTCGCCCCGTGTGGAATTCAGGATCCAGTTGCCGATATAGGCCATGTCCAGCAGACGGCGGAATTGTTTCTGCGTCAGTTCCAGCTTCATCTCAGTAACCTCCTTGCTGTCGTGACCCGGAACGGCGGCCCTCGCCGCCGCTCTTGCTATCATTATATTATAGTAACTTTGCGGCGCTTGTCAAACCGGGGAAAACGATTTGGCGGGATGTCAAAAAAAGCTCTTGTCAATCCGGGGGATTTCGCATATCATTATAAGGATATCAGTGTATTGGGCCGAACTGCGGCCGGGAGGTAACTTTTGTGGACCAGAGAGCCATCGGAGTGTTCGACTCGGGCCTGGGCGGGCTCACCGCGGTGCGGGAGCTGACCCGTCTGCTGCCCGGAGAAGATATCGTCTATTTCGGAGACACGGGACGTGTCCCCTACGGCACCCGCTCCCGTGAGACCATCATCAAATACGCCAGACAGGACGTGGCCTTTCTGCGCCAGTTCGATCTGAAGGCCATCGTCATTGCCTGCGGCACCGTGTCCACCACAGCGCTGGACATTCTGGCCGCCGAGAATCCCATCCCCGTGCTGGGCGTGGTGGAGCCGGCCGCCCTGGCCGCCGCCCGCCGGACCCGCAACGGGAAGATCGGCCTCATCGGCACCCAGGCTTCCATCCGCAGCGGCGCCTATGAGCGCCTGATCGCCGGGGCCAACCCGGAGGCCCGGGTGCTCTCCCGGGCCTGCCCCCTCTTCGTGCCGCTGGTGGAGAACGGCCGGGTGGAGCCCGGCGACGTGGTCATCGAGACCGTGGCGGCCGAGTACCTCGCCCCCCTGAAGGAGGCCGGAGTGGACACCCTGGTGCTGGGCTGCACCCACTATCCCCTGCTGGAGCGGGTCATCGGCGCCTTCATGGGGCCGGAGGTGACCCTTATCAACGCCGGGGCTGAGGGAGCCCGGGCGGTGGCCAGCCGCCTGCGGGAGCTGGAAGAGCTCTCCGACCGTCCCCGGGGGAGCTGCCGCTACTTCGTCAGCGATGGAGTGGAGGGCTTCTCCCGCCTGGCCTCCCTTTTCCTGCAGCAGGACGTGAGCGGCGAGGTCTCCCAGGTGGAGATCGGACAAAATTGACCCGCCGGGGACTTTACAGTTTTCTTTTCTCCATATATAATATTGCTCACATTCCGGCCCCGCGGGGGCTTTTGGCAGACAAGGAGCGGCACGCAGCCATGGACGAGAACAATGTCATCATTTCCATCCGGGGGATCCAGTCGGCCCCTCAGCAGCCCGACGATGTCATCGAACTGGTGACCGAGGGGAAGCTGGAGCGCGACGGGGACGGCGCCTTCACCCTGAGCTATCAGGAGAGTGAGGTCACCGGCATGGAGGGTACCCTGACCACCTTTCAGATCGAGCGGGAACGCATCACCCTGATGCGGCTGGGGGAATTCAGCTCCCAGATGGTCTTTGAGCCGGGCCGCCGCCATCTGTCCATGTACAACACGCCCTACGGGGCCCTGTCCGTGGGAGTCAACACCCGCTCCATGTCCGCCGACGTGGACAGCCGGGGCGGTCAGATCAGCATCGCTTACGACATTGAGATCGACCACGCGGTGGCCGGCGTCAACCAGTTCGAGATTCAGATCCGGGAGGCGCGGAAATAACTCCGTCCCCCGTTTCTTTCAATCATTCAGATCAGATATGAGAGGGAATCAGCTATGTCGAATATGATCCAGGCGGCACGCGAACAGGTGTCCGCCCTCACCCAGGCCGCCTACGAGCGGGCGGCAGCCGCCGGGGTCCTTCCCGCCGGCGTGGAGGTCAAGGCCAATGTGGACATCCCCAAGGATGTGAAAAACGGCGACTACGCCTCCTCCTTCGCCATGGCCGGCGCCAAGGCCATGCACATGGCCCCCCGGGCCATCGCCCAGGCCATCGCCGACCATCTGGAGCTCTCAGGCAGCTATTTCGACCGGGTGGAGATCGCCGGTCCCGGCTTCCTGAACTTCTTCCTGGGCGCCAAGTGGTATGGGGACGTGCTCTCCCAGATCGAGGCGGAGGGTATGGAGTACGGCAAGAGCGACGAGGGCCATGGCCGGAAGGTGATGGTAGAGTTCGTCTCCGCCAACCCCACCGGCCCCATGCACATGGGCAACGCCCGGGGCGGCGTGCTGGGCGACTCCCTGGCCAACGTGCTCTCCCGGGCCGGCTTCGATACCTGGAAGGAATTCTACGTCAACGACGCCGGCAACCAGATCGCCAAGTTCGCCCACTCCATCTACGCCCGCTGCATGCAGCTCACCGTGGGGGAGGAGAACTACCCCTTCCCCGAGGAGGGCTACCACGGCGACGACATCAAGGAGCTGGCCCGGGGCTTCCTGGCCCAGGCCGGCGACTTCCCCGGCCAGACCTCTCAGGAGGACTGGGAATCCGCCATGGCCCAGTACGGCCTGTCGGTGAATATCCCCAAGATGAAGGCCGACCTGTCCCGCTATCAGATCGAGTATGACCAGTGGTTCTTCGAGTCTGAGCTCCACAACAGCGGCTATGTGGAGGAGACGGTGGGCATCCTGGCCGCCAACGGCTGGACCTATGAGAAGGACGGCGCCCTCTGGCTCAACACCACGGAGCTGCTCAAGAAGAAGTACATGGCCGAGGGCAAGACTCAGGAGCAGGTGGACAAGCTGGACCTGAAGGACGACGTGCTCCGCCGTCAGAATGGCTTCTACACCTACTTCGCCGCCGACATCGCCTATCACCGCAACAAGCTGGACAAGCGGGGCTTCGACCTGGCCGTCAACATCTGGGGCGCCGACCACCACGGCCACGTGGCCCGGCTCCAGGCCGCCCTGGACGGGCTGGGCCTGGACGGCTCCCACCGTCTGGTGGTGGTGCTGATGCAGCTGGTGAACCTGCTGCAGGACGGCAAGCCGGTGCGCATGTCCAAGCGCTCGGGTAAGGCCATCGCCCTCCACGACCTGCTGGACGAGGTCAGCGTGGACGCTGCCCGCTACTTCTTCAACTCCCGCTCCTCCACCAGCCCGGTGGACTTCGACCTGGACCTGGCCGTCCGGGAGGACAGCGAGAACCCGGTCTATTACGTCCAGTACGCCCACGCCCGCATCTGCTCCCTGGTGCACCGCCTGGCCGAGGAGGGCTCTCCCGTCCCCGCCGCCGCCGGAGTGGACGCCGCCGTGTTCTCCACCCCTGAGGAGAAGGCCCTCATCAAGAACCTGGCCCAGCTCCCGGAGGAGATCCATCTGGCTGCCCGGGACTTCGATCCCAGCCGGATCAACCGCTACCTTCTGGCCCTGGCCGGCGATTTCCACCGGTTCTATAACGCCTGCTATATCCGGGGCGAGGCGCCCCAGGTGCTCTCCGCCCGGCTCAAGCTGGCCGACACCGTGCGCCTGGTCATCGCCAACTGCCTCAATCTCATCGGTGTGTCCGCCCCCGAGAAAATGTAATTCCGTTTTCCCCCGTCCCGATCTGCTCCGGGACGGGGGATTTTTTCAGGTCGTTGTTACGTTAACTTTGTTTGTTGAAAAATAGACTATTTTGGCGGATATTATGCGTCAAAATAGTCTATTTTTTAATTGGTTTAATTGCATAAATGTCTGTTCTTCTCCAAGAGATGAACAAAATAAAACGAATTATTTAACATTTTATTAATTGTTTTGAAAAGCCCTTGTAATCTCTTAAATCGGTGTTATGATAGCCCGCGAAGAACCAGCGGGGCCGTGCGCCCCACGTCAAATCGAGGAAATGAATATGCTGTCATTTGTAAAAGAGTTCAACTTTGTGCTGGCCGTCGTCCTGACCCTGGCCTATTCCTATCAGCTGGTCTATCTGGTCCTGGGCCTGCGCCGGGAACGGGACCATACCCCTGAAGAGCCGGTCCGGCTCCACCGCTACGCCGCCGTCATTGCGGCCCGCAATGAATCCAACGTGATCGGGGAATTGATACACTGTCTGAAAGAACAGAACTATCCCGCCCGGCTGCTGGATATCTACGTCATCGCCGACAACTGCACCGACCGCACCGCCGGCGTGGCCCGCGCTTCCGGCGCCTTTGTGTATGAGCGCTTCGACAAGATCCAGGTGGGCAAGGGCTACGCTCTGGACTATTTTTTCCGCCGCCTGCGCTCCGACGGCCGGGACGTGTACGACGGCTACTTTATCTTTGACGCCGATAATCAGGTAGATCCCAATTTTGTGGCCGAGATGAACCGCACCTTTGACCGCGGCGGCTACGACGCCCTGACCTGCTACCGCAACTCCAAGAATTTCGGCGACAACTGGATCTCCGCCGGCTACGGCCTGTGGTTCCTGCGGGAGGCCCGATTCCTCAACCGCCCCCGGATGCGCCTGGGCACCAACTGCCATGTGTCGGGCACCGGCTTTCTGGTGTCCGCCGGTCTGATCCGGGAGAATGGCGGCTGGCCCTACCATCTGCTCACCGAGGACATCGAGTTCTCCGTCAGCGCCGCCCTGAAGGGCAAGCGGATCGGCTACTGTGAAAAGGCGGTCATCTACGACGAGCAGCCCGTCTCCTTCAAGCAGTCCTGGGATCAGCGGCTGCGCTGGTCCAAAGGCTTCTTTCAGGTGGACGTGAAGTATGGCCTGGGCCTGATCCGCGGCTGCTTCCGGAGCAAGACGCCGGCCGCCGCCTTCTCCTGCTATGATATGCTGATGACCGTGGCCCCCGGCATGCTCCTGACCCTGCTGGGTATCCTGTTCAACGCCATCATTCTGACTGCGTGCCTGGGGGAATCCACCTATATCGCCAAACTGGTCATCGATGAGACAGCCGGCTTTGTCTGCATGGGCGTGGTCAATTTCTACATGGGACTTTTCCTCTACGGTCTGCTGACCACCGCTGCCGAGTGGAAGCACATTCACGCCTCCTCCACTCAGAAGATCCTCTATCTCTTTACCTTCCCCCTTTTCATGTTCACATATGTGCCCATCTCCATCACCGCGCTTTTCAAGCGTGTGGAGTGGAAGCCCATTTACCACGGCGCCGGCCGCCGGCGCCTGCCGTCCCAGAGCTGATAAGAAGCGGGGCGCTCTTACGGAGCGCCCCGCTTCTCCTCACCGGAGCCCATGTATGTTTCGGTCCGCCGGTCCTCTGTTACTCAGCCTGCTTCTTTTTCACCGGATAGCAGACCTCCGTCACGAACTCATTGGGGTCGGAGGTCTCATGGGGACTGACATGGTAGATCATAAAGGCGGGCCCGTCAAATTCATAGCCGTTGTCCACCACCCAGCCGGCCACCGACTCCATGACGTCGTTCATCTGGTCATAGGGACCCCTGCAGGTGGCGGTAGCCGCCGTTACCTGGGGCAGGGTCCGGAATTTCACATGCTCTGTGTCGGGATAGCATCCCCGCACTGTTTTTTGCGCCTCCACGTCCACGTCGGACTCCCTGTACTCCTTGTCGTGGAACACCACGCAGCAATAACATGGCTCGTCCGGGACCAGATTCAGCGCCTCCGTCTCCCCTACCAGCACATCCCATACCATCCCCTCCCTCTCATAGGTGGGAATGGCCATGCGGACAGTGGCGGCATACCGCTCCGGGAAAGTCTTGAGCGTCACATCATACTTCATGGCTGTGCCATCCTTTCTCAGCCGTTCCAGGGCTGTGTCCAGAAGCCGCAGACGGTACGCCGTCTGTTCCGCCAGCTCCTGCAGCTCGGCCCGCCGGATCCGCAGGTACTGCTGCAGCAGTGCCCCATCGTCCCGGCACAGGAGGATCTCCCGGATGGCGGACAGGCCAAAGCCCATATCCTTTAAGGCGTTGATCCGTCCGGCGATGGGGAGCTGCTTCTCGCTGTAATAGCGGTAGCCGGTGAAGGGCTCGATCTCTGCCGGTTCCAGCAGGCCGATCTCATCATAGTGGCGCAGCATCCGAATGCTGACTCTGGACAGTTTTGAAAATTCTCCGATTTTTAACATTGCATACCTCGCAGATCCGCAGGAATTTGAGCTCAGGAGCATTGTAGTCCCTGCCATAATGGGAGAGTCAAGAGGGAGCTTCCATCGCACGGCGGATATCCAGCCAGGGTAGGCCGCCTCTTCTCCCTTGATTTTTACCCCGTGATTGTATATACTGGTTATTGTATGTATACAGCCTGAACCGGTGTCGCACCCGTCTTACTGTGGGCCTGCCGCCGGTATCTCTATAACAGTTCGAGGAGGAACGGATCTCATGGACGATATCCCCTTGTCCCTGCCCCTTATGCTGGACGGTGCCACCGGCACCGAACTGATGAAGCGGGGCATGCCCGCGGATGCCTGCATGGAGCAGTGGGTGCTGGAGCGGCCCGGCGTACTGCTGGGACTCCAGCGGGAATACGTGGCGGCGGGCGCCAACGTCATTCTGGCCCCTACCCTGGGGGCCAATGCCATCCGGCTGGAAGAGCACGGCATTACCGGGCAGGTGGCCGAGTACAACCGCCGGCTGGTGGCCCTCTCACGGGAAGCCGCCGACGGCCGGGCGCTGGTGGCCGGCGACCTGGGTCCCACCGGCAAGACCCTCTCCCCTTTTGGGGATGACTCCTTTGAGATGCTGACCGCCGTCTATACCGAGCAGGCCCTGGCTCTGGAGCTGGCAGGGGTGGACCTCTTTGTCATCGAGACCTGCGTGTCCATGCCCGAGGCCCGTGCCGCGGTGCTGGCCGTCCGCAGCGTTTCGGATAAACCTGTCTTTGTGACCTTTACCTGCAACGGGGACGGACGTACTCTTTCCGGCACCGATGTGCTGGCCGCCCTTATCGTCATGCAGGGCATGGGTGTCTCCGCGTTTGGCCTGAACTGCTGCGACGGACCCCAGGTGGTACTGGAGCAGCTCCGCCGCCTCACCCCCTATGCCCGCGTTCCCCTGATCGCCAAACCCTCCGCCGGCCTGCCCCAGGCAGAGGAGGACGGCCCGGTATACAGCTGCACCCCGGAGGAGCTGGCTTCCTTCGTACCCGATCTGGCCGCCGCCGGCGCCCGGATCTTCGGCGGCTGCTGCGGCGCCGGGGCGGACCACATCGCCGCCCTGAAGCAGGCGGTGGACCGGGTGGACTTTTCCGCATTTCCCGCCGTGGAGCACGATCCCGATGTGATCCCCTGTGCCAGCGAGACCGAGGCCCGCTTCATCACCCCCGATGTGGACGTGGGCGAGCCCATCGAATGCACCTCTGACCTGATGGAGGATATTCTGGAGGCCGAGGAAAACTGTCCTCAGGGCGCGCTGAAGATCGGGATCTGGGAGGAGGATGACCTGCTCCTTTTTGCCGAAAACCAGTATGTCGTCAAGGATGCCCTGTGCATCGCCACCGATGTGCCCGAACTGCTGGAAGGCGCTCTGCGTGCCTTTCAGGGCCGTGCCTTCTGGGACGGCACTGAGGAGCTGGAGGACGATTTCCTCCAGGAGATGCGCAGGCAGTACGGCCTGATCCTGCTGTGATTTTCACGCGCCGCGGACCCCTCCGCGGCGCGTTTTCCGTCCGCCCCGCGGCACAAAATACAGAGATACGACAGAGAGCCGTCAACAAGAGAGGATGCCCGTACATGTACGATACCCACATCTTTCTGGACTTTGAGATGAATCCCATTCCCCGTGAATATAAAGAGGCCCGGGAGCTGGCCCGCAGCGAGATCATTGAGATCGGCGCGGTAAAGCTGGACAAAGACTACCGCCTGGTGGACCGCTACTCCCGCTATGTAAAACCGGAATACGGTCCCATCCACAAGCGGATCACCCATCTCACCGGCATTACCGACGCCGATGTGGCCCATGCCCAGCCTTTTGCCCCCGCCATGGAGGAATTTGCCCGCTGGATGGGCGAAGGCCGCGCCCGCATCTATTCCTGGAGCCGCAGCGACCAGTACCAGCTCTACGACGAGAGCTGGCTGAAGGAAGCTGAGCTGCCCTGGCAGCTCAACCAGCGGTGGATGGACTTTCAGGCCGTATACACCAGACTCATCGGCCTGTCCCGCTCCAATCCCCTCTCCCTCCAGAACGCCCTGGGCACGGCGGAGTACCGCTTCTCCGGCGACGCCCACCGCGCGGTGCAGGACGCGGAGAACTCCGCCTCCCTGCTGATCCTGGTCAAGGAGGGCCGGCTGGAAGAACAGGCCCGGGTGGTCATGGACGCCATGCGGCCCAAGCAGAATCAGGGCTTCTCCCTGGGCGGAGACGCGGCGGACAAGCTCCGGGCGTACCTGGCCGCCCAGGAGGGGCAGAACTAGTCTGATCCCCCGTTTTCAAAAAAAGAAGCGCTCACCGCACCCGAACGGGCCGCGATGAGCGCTTTTCATTCATATGGATCTGTAATGTTCAGCCCAGCAGCAGGTAAACCGCGCCTCCTATCACACCACAGCCCAGCATGACCAGCACCGGGTCGGGTTTCCAGCGCCGGAGCACCAGCAGCGCCCCCGCGAAGAGGACCACCGCCACGGCGTCCGGCGCGTTCCATGCAAAGCCGCCGGGCCACCACGCCTGTATCAGAAGGGTGAGGCCCGCCGAGGCGATCAAAGCCACGACGGCAGGGCGGATGCCGTACAGCGCCCCCTGCAGAACGGACAGCGTGCGGTAACGGTAGTAAAGAAAGGCCAGCAGGGATACCACCGCACAGGACGGGATCACACACCCCAGGGTGGACACCACCGCCCCCCATGTGCCGGCGATCTGGATACCCACAAAGGTGGCAGAATTGATGGCGATGGGACCGGGGGTCATCTGTGAGATGGTGATGAGGTCGGAAAACTCCGCCATGGTGAGCCAGTGATGCTGCTCCACCACCTGCTCCCGGATCAGCGGAAGAGCCGCGTAGCCGCCGCCGAAGCTGAGCAGACCGATCTGGAAGAAGCTCCAGAAGAGCTGAAGATAGATCATACTCCGTCTCCCCCTCTCCGATTGCTCCACAGCGCCGAGGCAATCCCCGCCGCCGCGCAGCCCAGCAGGATCCAGACCACGTTCAGCTTCTTGGCCAGGACCGCCAGGGCAAACGCGATCACCATCAGCAGGACGGGCAGGATCTTCCGCTTGCGCACGATGTCCCCCGCCATGTCCAACACCACGCTGGCGATGACGGCGGCCACTCCCGCCTGCATGCCCCGCAGCACCGCGGCGATGATCCGGTTGGTCTTGAAGGCAGCGTAAAAGAGGGACACCACCGACAGAATGAGGAAGGGCGGCAGGATGGTCCCCAGGATGGCCACCAGTGCGCCCAGCGGTCCCCCCACCCGGTATCCCAGCAGGATGGCCGCGTTGACGGCAATGGGGCCGGGGGCCGACTGGGCAATGGCCGTCAGATCCAGCATCTCCTGCTTTTCCAGCCACCCCAGCTTATCCACAAAGCGCTCCTTCATCAGGGAGACGATGACGTATCCGCCCCCAAAGGTAAAGGCGCTGAGCAGAAAGGTGGAAGTAAAGAGCTTTCCGTACCGCTTCCAGTCACGCTTGTTCAATGATGTCCCTCTTTCTGAGTCAATCTGCGATGATCATTCCCACAGTTTGATGCCGATGCGGTAGGTGTCCGGCGACATGGCCCGCTGGAACGCCTCGTCGGCGTTCTCCAGGCCATACAGGCCGGACAGGTAGGGCCGCACATCCACCAGGCCGTAGCTGAGCAGCCGGGAGGCCGTCCAGAAGCCCTGGCTGGTGGGGCTGTAGGAGCCGGTGATGACCTGCTCGGTGTAGTGGATGGAGTTGGGATTGATCTGGATGGGGTCCTTGGGGCTGAAGGAGCCGTAGTACACCATGCGGCCCAGCTTGCCCAGGGCCTTCAGATATTCCTCGGCCAGCGCGGGCACCGGCAGGGTGAAGAAGATCACATGGGCCCCGCGGCCGCCGGTGAGGGCCTTGATGGCCTCCACCGGGTCGCAGTTTTTGGGATTGACGGTCTCATCGGCGCCGCTGGCCTTTGCGGCCTCCAGCCGGGCGTCGTCCAGATCCACCACAATGGTGCGGGCACCCCGCTTCTTGGCCAGCAGGTTGTGGAGCTGGCCCATGATGCCCGCGCCGATGATGGCCACATCCTCGCTCATGCAGATGTTGGCCCGGTCCAGGCTGCGCAGGCAGCAGGCCACCGGCTCGGCAAAGGCGGCGATGGCGGGCTCCACCTCCTGGTTGGGCAGGTGGTACACCCGGTTCACCGGCAGGGCGATGTACTGGGCCAGGCCGCCGGAGGCGGGGATACCGTCATAGAAGCGCTTTTTGGGGGTGCCGATGCAGTTGTTGTCATCCCCCCGGTAGCAGAACTCGCAGTGGCCGCAGCTGTCCAGGGTCTTGGCCACCACCCGGTCTCCCACATGGAAGGAGGTGACGGTGTCCTCCGGGATGGCGGCGATGGTGCCGGCGATCTCATGTCCCGGGACGAAGGGGAGCTGCATACCCCCGCCGTTCTTATAGATGCGCTGCTCCCAGGTGCAGAGCAGGCAGACGTCGATCTTGATGAGCACCTCATTGGCCTGGGGCTGGGGCATGGTCACGTCCCGGATCTCCACCTGGCCCGGGGCAGTAATGACCAGCGCTTTCATTTTCTCTGCCATGATTTCCTCCTTACAGGCCCTGGATCTCAGAAGCCTTCTTGCCGTTATGGACCAGGTCCACCAGCGCGCGGGTCACGGCCTCGGGATCGGCGTGCTTCCACACGTTGCGGCCGATGGCCACGCCGGCGGCGCCCACGCTGACGGCCTTCTCGATGCACTCGAAGAGGGCGGGCAGCTCGCTGGTCTTTTCGCCGCCCAGCACGATAACGGGCTGATAGGAGGCCTCGATGACCTGGCGGAATTCCTCCGGGGTGCCGGTGTAGGTGGTCTTGATGATGCTGGCGCCGTACTCACAGCCGGTGCGGGCGGCCAGGCGGACGTTTTCCACCGTCTTGGGCACGGCGTTGCCGAATCCGCCGGGCAGCATCTCAGCCATGACGGGCACGCCCCAGGCATTGCCCTGGGCCGTCAGGGCGGCCACGTTCTTCATGCAGTCCTGCTCGTCAGGCGTGCCGGGGAAGCCGTTGCAGGCCACCGCGTCGGCGCCGATGCGCAGGGCATCCTCCACGCTGTAGAGCAGGCGGGGATGGCCGCTGGCGCTGCTGGGGATGGCGGAGTAGCCGCCGTCGCAGCGCACGATGACGCCCACATCCTGCAGCACATCGGCGTACTTGACCGCGATGCCGTAGGACACCAGCACCGCGTCGGCGCCGCCGGCCACGATGGCCTTGAGGATCTCGCCGGTCTTGTCCAGCGCGGGATTGACATTCATGCCCATACCATGGTCCATAGCGACAATAACGGTGCGTCCGTCCGCTTTAAAAATCCTTCTCAGTCGTTTCATATTCGTCTCTTCCTTTCGTCCCGTCGATTTCTTTTACGCGCAGTTCCGTTCAGATGGCCGCGCCGGTATTGGTATCAAAGAGTTTAGCACGTTTCAGGTCCAGCGTAAAGCCGATCTTGTCCCCTTCGGCCAGGTCCTCGGGGATACCGGTGCGGCAGCAGATGACCTGGTCGTTCCAGCGGATGTACACCAGGGCGTGGTCGCCCAACAGCTCGATCTGCTCCACCGCGCCGGGCAAGGGGGCCATCTGTCCGTTGTCCTCCAGCACGATGTTCTCCGGGCGGATGCCCAGGCTGTAGGTCCCGTCTCCGGGCACCGGCGGCAGGCCCCTGACCTCCGTGCCGCCCACGGTCAGAACGCCGTCCCTGCTCACCGCCTCCATGAAGTTCATGGCCGGCGTGCCCAGGAAGCCGGCCACAAAGCTGTTGGCCGGGTCCCGGTAGAGCTCCATGGGGCTGCCGATCTGCTGAAGGGCCCCCGACTTGAGGATGGCGATCTTGTCGCCCATGGACATGGCCTCCTCCTGGTCGTGGGTAACGAACACCGCCGTGATGCCCAGGCTCTGCTGGAGGCGGCGGATCTGCTGCCGGGTCTCCACGCGGAGCTTGGCGTCCAGGTTGGACAGAGGCTCGTCCAGCAGCAGCACCTTGGGCTCCATCACCAGCGCCCGGGCCAGGGCCACGCGCTGCTGCTGGCCGCCGGAGAGCTGGGTGATGGCCCGCTTCTCCATGCCCTCCAGGCCCACCAGCTTGAGGGTCCGCATGACCTTCTCCTGGATCTCGGCGCTGGGCAGCTTTTTCAGCCGCAGGCCGAAGGAGGCGTTCTCATACACGTTCAGATGGGGGAACAGGGCGTAGTTCTGGAACACCAGCGAGGTGGGCCGGCGGTCGGGGGGCAGATCGGTCACATCCGTGCCGCCCATAAGCACCGTGCCCTCGTCAGGCTCCAGGAAGCCGGACAGGATGCGCAGCAGCGTGGTCTTGCCGCAGCCGGAGGGCCCCAGCAGGCAGAGCATCTCGCCCTCTTCAATGGTAATATTTACGTGGTCTACCGCTTTCACGGCTCCAAAGCTCTTGCAGAGCCCTTTCAGTTCAAGCTGTGCCATACACAGGATCCTCCCTACCGTCAGATTTTGAATTTATGCAGGCCGATCAGGCGATCGATGACCAGCAGAATGATCAGCGCAAAGACCACCAGCAGGCTGGAGATACAGGTGATGGTGGGTTCCAGACCGTATTCCAGCTGGCTGAAGATGCGCACCGGCAGCGTGACCGACTGTCCGCCCACCAGGAAGACGCTGACCGTAGTCTCATCCAGCGAGACGATGAAGCTGAAGAGGCCGGCCACGATGATGCTGGGCCGTATGATGGGGAAGGTCACCTTCCAGAAGGTCTGCCACGAGCTGGCGCCCAGATCCCGGGCCGCCTCCTCGATGGACACATCGAAGCCAATCAGGCTGGAGAGCACTGTTCGGATGACATAGGTGCTGCTGATGACAATATGCACGCACAGCAGTGCCTTGAAGGAGGCGTTCCAGCCGATACGGGCGGCGAAGCGGCAGGCCGCCAGACCGAAGATGACGCCGGGGATCATCAGCGGCGAGAGGAAGAAGGTACGCAGCGCGTTGGTAAAGCGGAACTTGAAGCGGGTCAGCGCCACTGCCACCATAGTGCCGAAGACCAGCGCCACCGCCACGGCCACAAAGGCCAGACGCAGGCTCACCAGGAAGCTCTTGAGGTACTCGGTCTTTTCCAGCAGGCCCACATACCACTTCAGCGAGAAGCCCTTGGGCGGGAAGTAGACCAGGTTGGCCTCGGTAAAGGAGCTGATAATCACGATGGGCAGGGGGCAGACGATAAACACGACGCCCAGCACCACCCAGCATTTCACCAGCACGGTGCCCACCTTCTCAAAGACAGTGGAGCAGCTCCGCATGGCGTTCCTGGCGCCCTCCGAGCGCTCCAGACCGCGCATGACGGACGCGTAGATGTCATAGAAAAAGTCCTTGATCTTCGCAGTAAACTGGTGCCAGCCGCTGCTGTAGTTCACATTGCGGTACATGCCGGTCCGGTCGTTCATCCGCTCGATGCGGGAGGTCATCTTGTTGTACAGCGTGACCAGGACCAGGCTGACCACCAGCAGGATAATGGCCACTGCCGCCGCGAAGGGCCAGTCCATCAGGGACATGCCCTGCTGATAGACATACATGGACATGGTCATGATGGTGCCCTTGCCCATGAGCTTGGGGGTGATGTAGGAGCTGAAGCTCAGCAGGAACACGAAGAGACAGCCCGCCACCACGCCTGGCATGCTGAGAGGGAATACCACCTTGCGGAAGGCCTGCCACTTGGAGCAGCCCAGGTCCCGGGCAGCCTCCTGCAGGTTGAAATTGGTGTTCTCCAGCACCGCCTTGATGGACAGGACCATATAGGGTGTGTAGACCTGGACCAGGCCCAGGACGATGCCGACCTCCTCGCCCAGGAACTTGATGCCCTCAAACCCCAGTATTTTGATGATCTTGTTCACCGGGCCGTTGTTGCCGAAAATGATCATCAGGCCCAGGGTGCGGGCCACCACGTTGGTGACCAGCGGGGTAAGCAGCAGCGCCAGCATGATGCTCTTCTTGGTATTGCTGCCCTTGGTCATGGACAGGGCGATGGGATAACCCACAAGGAGGGCCACCAGCGTCGCCACAAAGGAGATGCGCAGCGTGCGGATGAGCACCTTCAGGTTATACGGGTCCAGGAAGCGGACGAAGTTGTCCAGATTGGGGTTGGAGTAATCGATCAGGCCGCTGCCCGGGATACCATGGTAGACACACAGCCCGAACAGGTAGAGAATCGGGATAAAAAAGGCGAACAGCAAAATAATGGTGCTCGGCGTGATGAGCAGGTATTTTGCCGGGTTCAGGCGGGAAGCAGAGCGGTTCTTGCGCACAAAGCATACACCTCCATGTGGTCAAACAAAGATCGGTCCGGTGGAAAAGGGGCCGTGGGCCTTCTGGAGAAACAGCATATTCCCACGGAAATATTCACGGAATATTCTCCTATTCTCCCGGCCGTTTCAAATTCCGGAGCTCCACAAACGCCTGGTAGAGCTCCGCCGTGAGATGGTCGAACCACTGTTCTCCCTGTTCCGCGGTGGCACCCACAGGATTACCCACGGCGCCTGTGTTGGATACGTCCTTTGTCATCCAGCCAAAGGACACTTTCCCCGAGAAATCCACATACCCGCAGCCCTCAAAACAGGTGGGATAGGACTCCCGGAAGTTTTCCCGCTTCACCAGCTCGGGCCGGACATGCAGGATAGCGGAGGTCTCCGCCAGACCGCCGTGGATCCCATACCTGAGTTCATCCGGCGTCATGGCGCAGCCCATTTTGGTCCGGTCGGACGGGAGCCGGGAGGGCTGGATGGAAAAGACGTACATGCCGGTCTCGATCCGGATCTCCCGGGCCATCACATCCAGTACCTCAAAATTTCCTCCGTGGGCATTCAGAAAGACCAGTTTACGGAACCCGGCCCGGGCACAGGAGCGGCCGACGTCCATCAGTACGTCCATAAAGGTCTGGGCCGAATAAGTGATGGTGCCGGGGTAATTGATGTGCTCGTTGCTCTTGCCGTAGGCCAGGAGCGGCAGAAACAGCGCCGGATAATGCTCTCTTCGGAAATACTCCCGCAGCCGCCGGGCAAATTCCTCCACGATCATACTGTCCGTTCCAAGGGGAAGATGGGGGCCGTGCTGCTCCACCGAGGCCACCGGCTGAATGGCGACACATTCCGGCGCCAGCGCACGGATCTCATCCGATGTATAATCCCACAGGAAATAGGAATCCACGTATTTCCTCCTCTCAGATCCGCCCGGGCCCGGACGGTCACGGTTCATACACGCACATGCCCCGGATCACTCGCCCAGGCGCCGGAAGGACCGGATCTCCTCAAAAGCCCGGTACAGCATGTCGGTAACGCTGGCGAGCCACCGCTCGCCCTCCTCCGGCGTGGATCCCACCGGGTCGCCCACCGCTCCGTTCCGGGAGATGTCCTGGGTCATCCAGCCATAGGACACCTTGCCCGAGAAATCCAGATAATCGCATCCGTCAAAGCAGGTGGGATAATCCTGGGCCATTTTCTCCTCCCGCACCAGCCCGGGATGGGTACGCATGATGACCGAGGTCTCGATCCGCCCGCCGTGGATCCCCAGCTTGGCCTCCTCCGGCGTCAGCGGACAGCCGACCGCGGCCGGGTCCTCCGGCATCAGAGTGATCAGCGGGTGCAGGGCGAACACATGCATCCCGGTCTCGATCCGCAGCTCGCGGCAGACCACGTCCAGGACCTCATGATTTCCCCCGTGTCCGTTGAGAAAGACCATCTTCTTAAAGCCGGCCCGGGCGCAGGAACGGCCGATATCCATCAGAACACTCATGAAGGTCTGGGCCGAATAAGTGATGGTACCGGGATAATTGATATGCTCGTTGCTCTTGCCGTACGGCATCAGGGGCAGAAACAGACCGGGAAACCCCTCCTCCTGGAACCGCTGGCGCAGCCGCTCGGCAAAGGCGCTGACGATCATGCTGTCGGTGCCCAGCGGAAGGTGGGGCCCATGCTGCTCCACCGAGGCCACCGGCTGGACGGCGATCAGGCCCCGCGCCGTGTCGCGGATTTCATTGGACGTATGCTCCCACAGAAAAGGCGAATTCATGGATCGACCCTCCAACTGATCAGAATAACCCATCGGCGATTCCAGCGCCGGGTGGGACGCCGGGTAAAAGGCATTCGTGTAGAAAGGCTGTGCGGGGAACCGGACAGCGATTCCCCGCACAGCCGGACGTTACTCAGCTACATGGAAGATATAGTTGCCGTTTAATCCAGGATCATGGTGTTCCACTTCTCGGTCCAGGAGGCCTCGTTCTCGCTGACCCACTGGTTGTCCAGGGCGACCAGCTTGGCCACGTCGTCGGGACCATAGACCACCTTGGCGGCCAGGTCATCAGGCAGAGTGACGGTGGAGTTGGTGGGGCCATACTTCAGGACCTCGGCATAGCCCTCCTGGCAGGCCTGGGACAGATGATAGTTGATGAAGATCTTGGCCAGGTCGGCGTTCTTGGAGTTCTTTGGGATAACGGCGCAGTTCATGGTCAGAGCGGCGCCCTCCTTGGGATACACAAAGTCCACGGGGATGCCCTCATCGGCGGCAGAGTAGACATAGCCGTTGATCTGGGGACCGATGGCCACTTCGCCGTCCAGGAAGGCCTGGTTGCGCTCAGGGATACCCTCGGTGATCAGGGGGAAGGGCTTGGCAGCGGCCAGAGCCTCCAGCGCGGCGTCGATGTTCTTGGGATCGCCCAGAGCGGTGGCCAGCATGACCAGCGTGGCATTGCCCTGGCTGCTGGGCATGGTGTAGGGGCAGACCAGACCGGCATATTCATCGGAAACCAGGTCAGCCCAGCTGTCGGGAGGAGTCTCGCACAGCTCGGTGTTGTACATCAGGCCGGTAGCCATCAGAGCCACGCCGTAGCCGTCGCCGCACTTGGCGATGTCATACAGGTCGTTGTAGCACTTGACGCCCTCGGGATCGGCGGGGAGAATGACGCCGTCACGGGTGGCCTGCTCGGTCTGGGCCATGTTCAGGTACACAACATCCATGGAGGGATTGTCCACTTCGGCATACAGCTTGCTGTAGCGGTCGCCGGTGCCGCCCAGGATGAGTTCGACCTTGGCGCCGGTCTCTTCCTCAAAGGGCTTCACCACATGCTCACGAACCAGGGTCTCCTGCTCGGCGCCCCAGACGCCGACGACCAGGGTACGGCCCTCGCCGATCTTCGTCTCGGGAGCCTTGGACTCCGCGGGAGCGGAGGCCTCGGGGGCCTTGCTGGCCTCAGGGGCCTTGCTGGAGGCAGTGCCGCCACCGCCGCAGGCACTCAGCAGCAGGGTTCCGGCCAGGGACAGGGCTACGAGGCAAGATATCCGTTTCTTCATGTTTGTTCCTCCTTTTTTATTTGGTGTCCTTTCTTTTATACGACGGTCGGTCCCTCCCACACCGGGCGGGAAGCGTCCCTTCCGACATATACAGCTTCACGGCATGCTTCCGGCTCAGGCCTTGCGCACGAAGATGGGGGTGGCCCAGGCGGCGTTTCCATTCTCCTGGAGGACCTTGACCCACCACGCCGTCTCCTCCTCCCCGGGCTCGATGGGGAACTCCAGCTCGGCGCTGCAGCGTTTGAGCCATTCCTCCTCGCTTTCGGCCGGGACCGCCGCCAGCGAGAATTCCACCGAGCAGTTGGGATTGAACTTCACCTCTGTGGGCTTCTCCGTGATCTCAGCCACCGGGATGGTGTGGTTGCCCTGGGGAGAGATGAAGCGGATCCGCGCGTCCGGACCGGCCTCCAGAGTGAGGATGACGCCGTCGTAGTCGCCCGAGGTGGTGGAGATCCAGCTCACCGAGGAGGTGCTCCGGGTCTTGATGCCCTGATCCTCCCGGTCGATGCCGTACTCCTGTGCCTCCAGGATACGGCCGCCGTCCAGGTAGAGCTCGCCGGACCACCGGGTGGACTTATGCTTGCCGCCGGGGATGACTCCCTTCCAGCGGATCATCACCCGGTTGGGGGCCGCCGGCCGCAGGGGGATCTCTGCCGCCAGCTGATCCCACTTGTAAATGTAGATCCGCTCCAGCGGTACGGCGCCCACAGCCCTGATCTTCAGTATGGAGGGGCCGGAAAGGGCGATCTCATCACCCATGACAGCCTCTTCCACGCCGGTGTGCAGGTAGATCCGGTCAAAGGTGGATGCGTAGCAGTGGCGGGCGCGGAGCGCCTTCCACACGGCCTCTTTGGTCAGCTCCCCGGCCCAGATGCCGTAATAGCCCGAGGCCACATCGAACCCGCCCGAGGGGGTCTTGCCGCAGCTGGGGAAGAAGAGGCCCAGGCGGCAGGTATGGTCGTCGCTGGAGGCGACAAAGCCCACCTTCAGGCGCCGGCGCATGGCTTCCAGCGCGAACCAGTCGAAGGTACCGTGGTGGGAGTGGACCTCCACCGCGGGGGTAAAGCGTGTGTCCACATAGGCCAGATTGCCGCAGCGGCCGCCCACATGGGGGATGGCGATCACGTCATCCCGCCCGGCCAGCCGCTCCCACAGGCTGGAAATGGGGGTGGTCACCCACCCGGGATCCACATGGGGGGCGGAGAGCCAGTCACTGCTGGGGTAGAAGGCCTCGCTGTCATCCCGGAAGAAGATGTTGTAGTCGCCTCCCCGCGGGGTGCAGCCCGACCACTCGTAGCCCAGGAAAGTAAGAAAACGTCCCTCCTCCAGATACTCGGCGGTCTTGCGGCGGACCTTTTTCCAGGTCTCTTCGGTGATCTCAAAGTCATTTCCCTGCCATCCGGCCACGTCGATGGCTGCCACGTCGCGGGCGAAGGTATAGTATTCGTCCAGGGTACCGCTGCCCAGAGTATCGGCGTTCTGTCCGTGGAGGTCGCCCCAGAAGAGCTTTTGCCCGCCGGCCTTCTGACACAGGCAGGGATTGCTCACCGCCCGCATGGAGCCGTCCCGGCTGACCACTTCCACATGGAAGGGGCCCTCCCGGTCCACCGTGCAGCCCTCCAGCCGGAGGACGCCGGTCCCGCACTTGGAGAAGTCAGCCTCCCGGGGGAGGGTACAGGCCCCCTGGGGCAGCTCGGGGATGCGCAGGGACACGGTATCCCGGAACCGGGGGGCGGGATTTCCCACCTCGTCCAGGCAGCGTACCGTCACCGCGAAGGGTTCGCCCGGCGTCACCGTGCCCGGGACCACCGCCTGGAGGCGGTGGGGCCAGCCGGCCACCACGTCCACCCGCAGGGGTTCACCCACCAGCCGGAACACGCCGGAGCCTGTGGGGTCCACCAGCATGCGGAATTCGTGGTCGTGCTCCTGATGGGACTGGGCCCGGCAGCCGGGGCCGCCCTGGCTGGTGTCTCCCCAGGTGATGGTGATCTCATCCCCCTCGTTGAGGGAGCCCCGCAGCAGGCGGATGAGGATGCTGTTGGTATAGGGCCGCACGAAGCGCTCATAGCTGGCCTGGAACTGGACGTTCCTGGCCGTGGTGGTGATGGTGGTATAGGCATATCCCTTGGGGTCGGTGAACTGCGGGACCTCCCAGTCGCTGACCATTCTCCAGGCCAGCCGGATGGCGCCGGAATCCTCGATACCGTAAGGTCCGGCCTGATAGCGGAATTTCCAGGTGGATACCGTTCCGGCGGTCACCGGAGCGTCGGGCTCCATGAAAGCCCTGCCCAAAAGGGGCGTCTGCTGTTCCATATCCATTTCCTCCCGCGGGATGCCCGCACAGATGCTCTGTATGTTACTGGTCCAGTGCCTCACGCAGCCGGTACATATCGCAATAGAGATCCTTCAGTTTGGGGTAGAGCCCCTCATATACCTTCCTCAGGGCACAGTATTCTTCCCGGTGGGAATCGTCGGGCTCCGCCGTCCGGCGGACCCGGAGCAGGGCCTCCACATCGTCCATGGTATAGGCTCCGGTGCCGTAGGCGGCCAGAAGGGCGCTTCCGAAGGCAGCGCCGTCGTTTTCCTCCATCTGCTCATAGCTCAGCCCGGCGGCGTTGGCCTTGATCTGCAGCCACAGAGGACTGCTGTTGGCTCCGCCCACTGCCCGTACCTTTTCCACCCTGCCGCTCATCAGGTCCAGGTTCTGGGCGATGGCGAAAGCCACGCCCTGCATCACCGCCTGCAGGAGCTGTTTGGGACCGGTGTTGGGCCGCAGGCCCAGGAACACGCCGGTGGCCCGGTCATCGTTGATGGGGGTACGCTCTCCCGACAGATAGGGCAGATAGATGAGATTCACAGGTGCCGAGGGATCTACCTCGTCCTGCAGCGCATTCATATCCACCTGGGGGAACAGGCCGCACAGCCAGCGGTAGCTGGCTCCGGTGCTGGAGAGCATGGGCGTCTCCAGCGCCAAACCGGGCAGCACATGCTCGGAGTGGACGCCGTCCTGCTTCATGCACAGGGTCAGACAGGTGGAGGTGCCGGAGCCGTCCACCACGATGCCCTCCCGGACGCCGCCGGAGCCCACCGCCTCACAGAAGGCGTCAATGCCGCCGGGGACGATAGGGATCCCGTCAGGCAGGCCGCAGGCCCGGGAGAAAGCCGTCCCGGTCTCCCCCACCTTCTCCCAGGAGGGGAACACCTGAGGCATGACCTCCGGTGGGAAGAAAGGTGCACAGGGAGCCCAGCTCTTTTCCGCCCGGTCATAAAAAGCGATGGTGGAGGCGGTGGAGCTGTCCATCATCCGCACGCCGCACAGCCGGAACAGGATGTAATCCTTGGGATAAAAGGCCTCCACTCCCGGCCGGAAAAGCTCGGGATGGTGGGCATAGAACCAGCAGAGCTTTGCCTCATAGGAGGTGCCGTCCTTGGCAAAGCCGGGGATGCGCTCACGCAGCATCTGGCTCTCCTCCATGGCCCGCCGGTCCTGCCAGGTAATGATGGGCGTCAGGGCCGTGCCCTCCCCATCCATAAAAACAATACTGGGGCCGTGCCCGTCCAGGCCGATGGCCTCGATATCTTCCGGTTTGACCGGGGTGTTGGCGAAGAGGCCTTCCAGCGCGCCGCGCACAGCCTGCTCCACCATTTGCGCATCATGCTCATAGGGACTGGTGTTTTCCGGATAGACTCCCTTATACTTATAGCGTTCGTGCTTCGATACCGCCATGACCTTGACGCTGCTGCTTCCGAGGTCGATCCCTAAAAACATACATCATCCCTCCTTGCCTAATTCATTAAACCACAAAAAGCTACAAATTACAACACGTTTTCCATCTCCCAGCGCCTCTTTTTTATTACTATCGTATAAAATAGGTAAAAAATTTTGTTTTCTTTTTAGATATTATGATTTGATATTTTTTGGGGTTTTTTTGTTTTGTGAAAAATGTATCAATCGCTGCCAGCACACAAATCCATTGATTTTCCCCCTTGAATTTATTAAAATTTCGTCGTTTTTGACAGTTATCCACATTTTGGGAGCTTTCCCTTGATTTTTTGCTGATCTGTCTTTTCTGGTCCTTCTTTTCGGAATGCCTCTGCCTTTTTTTACTTATTTTGTATTTTGTGTGTGGAGAAAATCACTATTTTAATTGACACAAGCGAAATAGTTCTGTACAATATAACTAAATACACGGTTCAAAAAAGGGGATCGTTTTATGTTAGCAGTCGAACGGATACGCTTGATCCAATGCGCGCTTCAGGAAGAAAAGCAGGTCTCGGTGAGTGCCCTCAGCGCGCGCTTTCAGGTGAGCGAAGAGACGATACGGCGTGACCTGGAGAAGATCACCAAAACAGATCCCACCATCGTCCGGGTCCACGGCGGTGCCTACAAGGCGGAGGTATTCGACAGCGAGATGCCGGTGCAGCTGAGGGAGACCCTGTCGGTGGACCGGAAAAAGGCCATTGCCGACAACTGCATTCCGCTCATTCATGTGAATGATACCATTATGCTGGACTGCAGCACCACTGCGCTCTATCTGGCCATGCTCATCCGCCAGCGGGGGTTCAGCGTAACGGTGATCACCAACTCTCTGCGGATCGTGGAGGTTCTGCAGGACTGTGACCAGATCAAACTCATCCTGGTGGGAGGGCTCTTCCGCAAAAACACCCAGTCCTTCATCGGCTACGACGCCACCGCCATGCTCGCCCGCTACCATGCCGACCGCTGTTTCATCAGCTGCACCGGCATCGATGTGAAATTCGGCGTCACCGACAACAGCGAGTATGAGTCCCATGTACGCCAGACCATGATGCAGTGCTCCAAGGAGCGCTTCTTGCTGGCTGATGCCTACAAATTCGGCCGCAGCTTTTTAAGCAAAATGGCCGTCCCCAGCGACTTTGACGCCATCATCTCCGATGTGCAGCCCTCCTCCGAGTGGCTGGTCCATCTGGAGGCCCTGCACACCCGCCTGATCTGCTGAGCGCTCCATACAGATGTACATACAAAAAACAGGATGGTCTGCCCAGCAGATCATCCTGTTTTTCACCGTTTTGAAATGATTTTGTTTATCGTATCTCTGCCATCTGCATTTGCCAATTATTCTGCTCCTTCTCCGCTGCCCGGCCCGTCTGCCGCGGGACATGGCCTCCCGCTTTACAAAGGAGGAGAAAGCTGTTATAATGCCCCCGACTGGTTTCCACATCCAGTCCAAGCACGGCTGCGGCCGTGTTCGTTCGGCGGGGCAGTCCCCCCGATCCGTTCTCTAAACAAAAAATGGGAGGAAAACTCAATATGCGCAAATTCGACGTCAAACAGCTCACCCTGGCCGCCATGGTGGCCGCCCTGTACACCGTGCTCAGCTACTTCGGCAATATCTTCGGGCTGACCTACGGTCCCATCCAGTGCCGGTTTGCAGAGGCCCTGTGCGTCCTGCCCTTCCTCTTCCCGGCCACGGTTCCCGGCCTGTTCGTCGGCTGCTTCCTGACCAACCTGATGAGCACTGTGGGCCCGCTGGACCTGGTCCTGGGCTCCCTGGCCACCCTGCTGGCCGCCCTCTGGACCGCCAGGATGCCAAACCGCTATCTGGCCCCCCTGCCCCCGGTGGTCTGCAACGGCGTCATCATCGGCGCCATGATCGCCTGGTACGAGGTGGGCTTCGGTCCCGCTTTCTGGGGTGCTTTCGCCTTCAATGCTTTTACTGTGGCTCTGGGCGAGCTGCTGGCCTGTTATGTGCTGGGTTCCATCCTGCTCAGTATCCTGCCCCGGATCCGGTATTTCCGGAGTATGATCCCCGCCGGGCGGCTCCCCGGCGTGTCCCGGGCCGAATGACATATCAAACCGCTGTCCTCTTGTGGAGGAGGACAGCGGTTTTTTCTGGTCTTTTCCACAAAAACGTGGTACACTGAACACGACCATACCCCATTTGACAGCTGAAGGAGGTCATCTCTTTGAAAGTACGCAAAGCAGTCATTCCCGCCGCCGGTCTGGGCACCCGCATGCTCCCTGCCACCAAAACGGTGCCCAAGGAGATGCTGCCCATGGTGGACAAGCCGGTCATCCAGTATATCATTGAGGAGGCTGTGGCCGCCGGCATCGAGGATATCCTGATCGTCACCAACCGGGCCAAATCGGCCATGGACGACTATTTCGACTACTACCCCGAGCTGGAGACCCGGCTCAACCAGGCCGGCAAGGAGAAGGAGCTCACTGAGGTCCGCCGGGCCGCCGATCTGGCCAACATCTTCTACGTCCGGCAGAAGGAGACCAAGGGCCTGGGCCACGCCATCTGGCGCGCCAAGCGCTTCGTGGGGGACGAGCCTTTCGCCGTGCTGCTGGGCGACGATATCATGCGTGCCAAGACCCCTGTCATCAAGCAGCTCATCACGGCCGCCGAAAAATACGGCGCCTCCGCCGTGGGCGTGCAGAAAGTTGCCACCGAGGCCATCTCCAAGTACTCCTCCGTCAAAGTCTCCCCTCTGGAGGAGCGGGTGTTCTCGGTGTCCGACATGAACGAAAAGCCCCGGCCCGAGGAGATGTTCTCCAACTACGCCATCCTGGGCCGCTACGTCCTCACCCCCGATATCTTCGATATCCTGGAAAACGTCCGTCCCGGCTACGGCGGCGAGATCCAGCTCACCGACGGCCTGCGGGAGCTCTGCTACCGGGACAAGATGGTGGCCGTGGACTTTGAGGGCCGCCGGTACGACACCGGCAACCTCAACGGCTTCCTGGAGGCCACCATCGACTTTGCCCTGGACCACCCCGGCACCGGCCCCTGGCTGAAAAAGTTCATCCGTCAGAAGGCCAGGCAGCTCTAAGCCGGCACATTCCAGAAAGGCCCGCCGTTCCCGGAGAACGGCGGGCCTTTTTCATCTTCCGTTTATCCGTCTCTCCGCCCTGCCAGAAGGGAGGATCGGCGGCGCAGGTAGTATGTGACTCCCACCGTGTCGGCCAACACCCATCCGATGGGCACCGACCACCAGATGCCCACCACCCCGATGGCGGGGACCGCTGACAGGGTATAGGCCAGCAGCACCCGGGTCCCCAGGGAGATCACCGTCAGCACCAGGGACATTCCGGGCCGCTCCAGCGCCCGGTAGAGGCCGTAGAGCAGGAAGAGGCAGCCGATGCCCCAGTAGAACACGCCCACGATGTGCAGATACTGTACGCCGACAGCCAGCAGCTCGGTCTCGTGGGGCTGGACAAAGAGGAGCATCAGCGGCCGGGCAAAGATCCATACCGCCGCCGAGATCACCAGGCAGAAGGCCACGGTCATAGCCGCCGCCTGCCGGATCCCGGCCCGGATGCGCCCGCTCTGCCCCGCGCCGTGGTTCTGGGCCACAAAGGTGGAAAAGGCGTTGCCGAAATCCTGTACCGGCATATAGGCGAAGGAGTCAATCTTCACCGCCGCGGCGAAGGCGGCCATGACGGTGGAGCCGAAGCTGTTGATGAGCCCCTGGACCATCAGGATGCCGAAATTCATCACCGACTGCTGAAGGCAGGTAAGGAGGGAGAACCGGGCGATCTCCCCTATCTGAGAGAGCCGGAGGGCGCGGCTCTCCCGGGCCGGGCGGAGCCAGGGCACCCGGAACCAGGTGTACAGCGCGATGCCCACGCCGGAGAGATATTGAGAAAGCACGGTGGCAAAGGCCGCCCCCGCCACTCCCCAGCCCAGCGCCAGCACAAATACCAGGTCCAGCACGATATTCACCAGGGCGCACACCGCCAGGAAGAGCAGCGGCGCCGCCGAATTGCCCACCGAGCGCAGCAGACAGGCGAAGAAATTATAGAGGAATGTGGCGGCGATGCCCCAGAACACTACCCAGAGATACTCCCGCATCAGGGCATAGGCGTCCTCCGGCACCCGCAGCGCCGCCATGATGGGGTCCAGCAGCAGGAACACCCCCACGTTCAGCACCAGAGTCACCCCGGCGATGAGGACAAAGGAGGTAAAGGCCGTACGGTGGAGCCCGGGCAGGTCCCGGCCGCCGTGGCAGATGGAGCACAGGGCCCCGCTGCCCATGCACAGGCCCAGCAGGATGGAGGTGAGGAAGGTCATCAGCGTATAGGACGAGCCCACCGCCCCCAGCGCGGCGGAGCCCAGAAAGCGGCCCACGATCAGGGTATCGGCCACGTTGTAGCACTGTTGGAGCAGGTTCCCCGCCATCATGGGCAGGGCAAAAAGAAGCATGGTTCTGGTGATGGGGCCCGTGGTCAGGTCACCGCGCACGAGTATCCCTCCTTTCGGTCAGCAGTCCTGTCTATCATACCGCTCCGGACACTGTCTGACAAGGAGGAAATGGCGCGCCGTTTTTTCCCGGTCGCCGCCCTTTCGCCGGAAAACCGCGCTCTTTGTTCTGTTTTCCCTTAAAAAAGGATTGACATTTTCCAGATTTCCGGTATAATAATAAAGCTTGTTCAATGAACCAAGCATATCCTTGCCCCTGCTCATGTACAGGGGCCATATGTCCATAAGGAGGTGCAACAAATGGCAAAGCTGAATGCGAACTACGAGGCCGTCTACATCCTCGATCCCAACCTGGGCGAGGAGGCCACCGCCGCTCTGGTGACCAAGTTCAAGACCCTGGTGGAGAACAACGGCACCCTGACCGAGGTTGACGAGTGGGGCAAGCGCCACCTGGCCTATCCCATCAACGACCTGAACGAGGGCTACTATGTGCTGATGACCTTCAGCTCCGCTCCCGCTTTCCCCCAGGAGCTGGGTCGTATCTTCCGCATTACCGACGGCGTGATGCGTTCCCTGATCATCTGCAAGGACGAGTAAGGGAGGCAGCGGCATGCTGAATCGAATCATCCTGATGGGCCGCCTGACCCGCGACCCGGAGCTCCGGCACACCCAGACGGGGACCCCTGTGGCCTCCTTCTCTCTGGCGGTGGACCGGGACTTCAAGGACCGGAACACCGGCGAGAAGGCCACCGATTTTATCGACATCGTGGCCTGGCGGCAGACGGCCGAGTTCGTCTCCCGCTACTTCACCAAGGGCCGCATGGCCGTGGTGGAGGGCCGGCTCCAGATCCGCGACTGGACCGACAAGGAGGGCGGCAAGCGCCGCAGTGCCGAGGTGGTCGCGGACAACATCTACTTCGGCGACTCCAAGCGGGACGCCGAAGGGGCCGGAAGCTACGCGCCCCCTGCCTACGGCGGCTATCCCGCTCCGGCTCCGGCGCCCGCCCAGCCCGCCTACTCCGCTCCCGGCGGCGGCGACCAGTTCGCCGACCTGTCCGACGATGACGGAGAGCTCCCCTTCTAAGGAGCACTGTTTTTGAGTTTCAGCCGGATCCTCCGGCTTGGCGCATCGCGCCATCCCGCTCCGCGGGAGCACTCCTGCCCTGCGGAAGAATCGTTGAAAGGAGCATTATACCATGGCTATGGATAGAGAGCGTCCCCGCGGCCGCAAGCGCCGCAAGGTCTGTACCTTCTGCGTGGACAAGGTGGAGCACATCGACTACAAGGACGCGGCCAAGCTGCGCCGTTTCCTGTCTGAGCGTTCCAAGATCCTGCCCCGCCGCACCACCGGCACCTGCGCCATGCATCAGCGCCAGCTGACCGAGGCCATCAAGCGCGCCCGTCAGATCGCCCTGCTGCCTTTCGTGACCGATTGATCTTCGGTCCGTTTACCGGCGTATCAAAAGGGACCAGTCAGAAAACCTGACTGGTCCCTTTTTTGTCCCTTGCAGAGCCCTTCAAAAGAAAGCACGGCCCGGAGCACATGTGCTCCGGGCCGCGTTTTTTCGCTCACAGTGCTTTTTCCTCCGGGTCCTCCACATTCTGGATGGGCGGGATGCAGGCGTCCGGTTCAGCCGGAATCCTCCAGGCCCGCAGCGTTTCCACCGCCAGCTGGCCGGAGCCTCCTCTCCTTTCCGCCCGGCAGCAGGGATCATTTCAGCGTGATATAGGTCTTGTAGGCATAGCCGGTAACGCCGTTATAGGTCACATAGTACCAGTTGCCCGAGGTCTTGTCCGGATAGACCCGCATGGAGGCCCCCCTGGGGATGGCGCCGATCTCCGTGGAATAGGTGGGGGACACGGCGGCCTTGTTGTTGATGGCCAGCTGATCACAGCCATTGACCACGCCTGTCCGGGTATTGAAGGTGATATAGTTCTTGTGGGCGTAGCCGGTGACGCCGTTGTAGGCCACATAGTACCAGCTGCCCGAGGTCTTGTCGGGATAGACCGTGATGGCCGCGCCGTCCGGGATGGAGCCGATCTCCGTGGAGTAGGCGGGAGAGACAGCGGGCTTGTTGTTGATGGCCAGCCGGCCGGAGCCCACCACATAGCCGGTGGAGGTCTTTACCTCGGGTGTGGGAGTCGGGGTAGGAACGGGCGTGGGAGTGGGCGCAGGTGTAGGAACGGGAGTCGGAGCGGGCGTGGGAGTCGGCGTAGGAGGCGTGGGAGTCGGCGTAGGCGTAGGCGTCACGGCAGGCACAGACGCCTTTTCCATATCCAGGAACCCGTAACCCACATAGTTGTTGGTCCAGCGGCCGTTGGTGGTGGCGGTATGTACCTTGTCCTCCAGGGCCGCGGGGCTCAGACTCTTGCCCCAGGCCAGATCCAGCAGGATGGCGGCGGCGGAGACGTGAGGGGTGGCCATGGAGGTGCCGTTGAGGCTCTTGTACTGGTTGCCGGGGACGGCGGCCTTGATGCTGACGCCGGGGGCCATCACGTCCACATTGCTGCCGTAGTTGGAGAAGCCGGCCTTGGCGCGTTTGGAGTCACCGGCCGCAACGATCACGGTGCCGGCAGTCGTCATGTGGGCGGGACAGAACTTGGAGGTGTTCACATTGTCGTTGCCCGCGGCGATGGCCACCAGGCAGCCCTTCTGAACGGCGTACTCCACGGCGGCATCCTCCACGCTGCTGTGAACGCCGCCCAGGGAGAGGTTGATGACGTCGGCGCCCCGGTCGGCGGCGTACTTGATGCCGGCCACCACGGCGGAGGAGGTGCCGGAGCCCTTCTCATTGAGCACCCGCACCGGCAGGATCTTCACCGGCGCGCCCTGCACGCAGTCCAGGATGGTGGCGGCCACATGGGTGCCGTGATAGTGCTCGTCCATGGCGTCGCTGTCGCCGTCCACGAAGTCCTTGCCCGAGAGCACCTTGCCCTTGAGGAAGGAGTGGCCGGCATCCACGCCGGTGTCCACCACGGCCACCACACCGCTGCCCTGGAAGAGGGCGGAGTACTTGCCCACAAAGTCGTCAAAATTGCTGTTGACCACACCCCAGGAGTAGCTGCTGCCCAAAGCGGACTCCTCAGATGCGTCGGTGATCTCGTTGTCCACAGGGGGGATGTACAGGTCAGCCTCAGCCGTGATGCCCCGGCCGTTCAGGTCCTCCACTGCGTCCCTGGCCTCGGCAGGGGTGGCGAACTGGAGAACCCAGAAGCCGCTGCCGTCCCGGATCACCTGCTGTGCGCCCAGGGTACTGGTATCCAGGCTGTCTGCCCAGACCATCACGCGGGCAGTCTGGTAGGGAGCGCTGAGGGTGACGGTGGAGGTGGCCTGATCCCACGCCACATCCATCTCCAGCGCCTCAGCCACGGCACGGACGGGCAGATAGGTCCGGCCCTGCCTGGCGTAGGCCGCCGCGTCCAGCGAGCAGACTGTGTTATTCACCGTCATGGTGTCGGAGCCGATGGGACAGCGGACCTCGTCGCCGGCGGCACTGCTGATGATCACGGTCTGGCTCTCGGCGTCATAGTCCACGTCAGCGCCGGCTGCCTCGGCCACCGCACGGATGGGGAGCATGGTCCGCTGATTGCGCACGTCGGGAGCCACATCCATGACCTGCTCCGCTCCGTCCACCGTGAGGATGTTGGAGCCAAGGGTCAGTTCCATGGAGTTAAAATAGGCCGAGCTGTCCTCCTCACTGAGCAGGTCGGAGAGCTCCCGGCAGAAATCCTCGTTAGCGCCGCTCCCAGCCGCAAAGACCGTTTGGGACAGCATCAGCGCCCCCGTCAGGGACAGGGCCAGCGCACAGCGGAAAATGGTCTTTTTCATTGCTGCATCACACTCCAGTTTATTTGATCGGATCGAATGCGGTCCATGACAGGGTCCGTGTTCCATTTTTTATTATTATACTGTATCAGAAGTTATGAATCAAGTGCATCAGGCCCTTGAATTGACGGGGGCCCGTGAAAAAAGTTCAGAATTTTTGCAAAAATTTTATACCGCCGGTCTCCCTTTCCGGGCAAACCCTGCAATTCCCGCGCGCCCCGGCCTTCAAGACTTGCAGCTTTTATCCGCACGCATTATAATAATATCTGCCGGACCGGCCGCGCCCCCTCTCTCCCCCCCCCCGCCGCAGGCGCAGGCGCGGTCTGATCCTGTGTTTTAAGGAGCGTTTCGCTATGCAAAAACCAGTTCTTGTCGTCATGGCCGCCGGCATGGGCAGCCGGTATGGCGGACTCTAGCAGGTGGATCCCGTAGGCAATCACGGGCAGCTCATCATCGACTACTCCATTTACGACGCCCACCGGGCCGGGTTCGACACGGTGGTCTTTGTCATCAAGCGCGAGCTGGAGGAGACCTTCCGTGCCTCCATCGGTGACCGGCTCTCCCGGGTGATGGAGGTGCGCTATGTCTATCAGGAGCTCACCGACCTGCCGGAGGGCTATTCCGTGCCCGAGGGCCGGGTCAAGCCCTGGGGCACCTGCCACGCCGCCCTGGCCGCCCGCCACGTGGTGGACGGGCCCTTCGCCGTCATCAATGCTGACGACTACTACGGCCCCGAGGCCTTTCGGGAGATCTACGACTACCTGCTCCGTCACCCCGACGGCGACTGCTATGAGTACGCCATGGTGGGCTACCTGCTGGGCAACACCGTTACCGAGCACGGCCATGTGGCCCGTGGCATCTGCGTGTCGGACAGCGAGGGTTACCTCCAGACCGTCACCGAGCGCACCCACATCGAGAAGGACGGCGCCGACGCCCGCTTCACTGAGGACGGCGGCCAGACCTGGACCCCCCTGTCCGGCCAGTCCGTCGTGTCCATGAACCTGTGGGGCTTCACCCGCAGCTTCCTCACTGAGGCTCAGGCCCGCTTCCCTGCCTTTTTGGACCGTACTCTTGCGGAAAACCCGGAAAAGGGCGAGTACTTCCTCCCCAGCGTGGTGAGTCAGCTCATTCAGGAGGGCAAAGCCCGGGTGAAGGTCCTGCGCAGCCACGACCGGTGGTACGGCGTCACCTATAAAGATGACAAGCCCACCGTGGTCAAGGCCATCGCGGATATGACCGCCTCCGGCCTCTACCCCGACGAGCTGTGGCGCTGACCTCCCAGACTGCCCCATACATAACAAACGGCCGTGGACCTGTGGTCCACGGCCGTTTTGCACTTTTTTACGCGGTAGCGGTGTCCGCCTTCTGGTCCCGGACGCCGGCCATCAGCAGGCCGACGCCCTCCTTGGTGGCCTCCTTGTCAGAGACGATGCCCATGCACTCGCCCTCGTAAATGACGGCGATGCGGTCGCTCAGCTCCAGGATCTCATCCAGCTCGGTGGAGACCAGCAGGACGGCGCAGCCCTCCTCCCTGGCCTTCAGGATACAGCGGTGGACGAACTCGGTGGCGCCGATATCCAGGCCCCGGGTGGGGTGGACGGCGATGAGCAGCTTGGGCCCCTGGTCCAGTACCCGGGCCACGATGATCTTCTGCTGGTTGCCGCCGGACAGGGAGCCCGCCGGGATCTCCGGCGAGGCGGCACGGATGTCGTTATACTCCATCAGCTCTTTGGCCTTGTCATTGATGGCCTTCTTCTGAAGGACGTGGGCCTTGGTATAGGGCTTATCCTGAATGGTCTCCAGGAAGAGGTTCTCCTTTACCGACATGGAGAGCACCAGGCCCTGCTTGTGCCGGTCCTCGGGGATGTGGCCCACGCCGGCGTCAATAAAGGCCCGGGGCGGCTTTCCCGTCATGTCCTGCCCCTGGAGGATCAGCTTACCGCTGCTGATGGGCAGCAGGCCGGTAATGCCCTTGATGAGCTCAGACTGGCCGTTGCCGTCCACGCCCGCCAGGCCCACGATCTCTCCGGCACGGACCTTCAGGGTGAAGTCCTTCACCACGTCCTGCTTTCCCTCGCCCCGGACCGAGATGTGGTCCAGCTCCAGCACATCGTCCCCGGGTTTCTGGTCCGGCTTGTCCACACCAAGCGTCACCTGGCGGCCCACCATGGCGGAGGCCAGGTCCTCCCGGCTGCAGCTGCTCAGGTCATCGATGCACCCGGCGATCTTGCCCCGGCGGAGGATGCTCACCCGGTCGCTGATGCTCATGACCTCGTTGAGCTTGTGGCTGATGAACACGATGCTGACGCCGTCCTTTTTCAGCCGGTCCAGAGTGACGAAGAGTTCCTCGGTCTCCTGGGGGGTGAGTACGGCGGTGGGCTCGTCCAGAATAAGGATCTTGGCCCCCCGGTAGAGCACCTTCAGGATCTCCACCCGCTGCTGCTGGCCCACCGACAGGGTGGATACCTTCGCGTGAGGGTCCACACGCAGGTCGTACTTCCGGCTGGCCTCGGCGATCTTCTCCTCGGCCTTCTTGATGTCCAGACGCAGTTCCTTCTGAATACCCAGCATGATGTTCTCGGCCACCGTGAAGGGCGGCACCAGCATGAAGTGCTGGTGTACCATGCCGATGCCCAGGTCGATGGCCTGCTTGGGAGAGGTAATGTCCACCCGTTTGCCATTGAGGTAGATCTCGCCCTCGTCAGCGCCGTAGACGCCGTAGATCACGTTCATCAGCGTGGATTTGCCCGCGCCGTTCTCACCCAGCAGGGAGTGGATCTCGCCGGGATAGAGGTCGAAGGTGATGTGATCGTTGGCTACGTTGGTGCCAAAACGCTTGGTGATGTTGTGTACACGCAGTACCGGTTCCATTTAGTTCCCTCCCATCTTGCGGCGCGCGGAGCGCTTGCGGGCCTTGTCCTTGACAAAGGGCGTGTTGGTGGCCGCCGGCCCCTTGGACGGACCCATGAAGAACACCAGGGCCAGGAAGGTGACCAGGTAGGGCATCATCAGGTAGAAGTAGTAGGGGATATCGAAATTCATGGCCTGCATCCGCAGCTGCAGGGCATCGCCCGCGCCGAAGAGGATGGTGGCCAGGGTGGCGCCCAGGGGGGTCCACTTGCCGAACACGATGGCGGCGTAAGCAATGAAGCCGCGGCCGGAGGAGATGTTGTCATAGAAGGTATTCAGGCCGTTCAGAGTAAGGCAGGCGCCGGCCAGGCCGCAGAAAGCGCCGGTGACCAGCACTGCAATCCAGCGGATACGGATCACGTCCACGCCGGCCACGTCCAGGGCCTGGGGGTTCTCGCCGGCAGCCCGCAGCTCCAGGCCCCGGCTGCTGTGGAACAGGAACCAGTGGATGCCCACCAGTGCTGCGATGGCGATATAGGTCAGGGGATACTGGCCGAAGAGCACCGGCCCGATGACCGGGATGTCGCTGAGGACGGGGATGCTCAGCGTCTTGAAGCCGGGGCAGTGGGCCATCTGAGAGTCGGTTCCGAACATCAGGCGGAAGATCGTGCTTGTGATACCGATGGACAGGGTGTTCAGGCCCAGGGCCACCACCACCTGGTTGACCTTCACGTTGATGCTCATAAAGGCGTGGATGGCCGCCAGGAACATGCTGCCCAGCATAGCCACCACCAGGCCCATCCAGGCGTTGTTGAACAGGTAGGCCCCCAGGTAGGCGAAGAAGGCGCCCGCGAGCATCATGCCCTCCAGAGCCATGTTGAGCACGCCGGTGCGTTCACAGATGACGCCGCCCAGAGCCGCCAGCATCAGGGGAGTGGCCAGGCGGATGGTGGCAGAGTAGAAGTCAGAAGTCAGGAAAATACCCAGGATTTCCATTACTGCACCGCCTCCTTTCCAGTCTTAGCCGTAAAGGGTCTGCTCAGCAGACCGATGAAGTCGATCTTGGCATAGTTGAAGCCCAGCACGCTGAGGATGATGATGCCCTGGATGATGTACAGGATGGTGACGGGCACACCCATCATGATCTGCATGATGCTGGCGCCGTTGCGCAGCGCGCCCAGCAGGAAGCCGGCCAGAGCCACGCCGATGGGATGGAGGTTGCCCATCAGGGCCACAGAGATAATGTCATAGCCGGTGTTGGGGGAGAAATTCTGCACCATCAGGTGCTGATAGCCCATCACCTGCACCGAGCCGGCCAGGCCGGCCAGGGCGCCGCTGGTGATGATGGCCAGCAGCAGATACTTGCGGGTGTTGACGCCGGAAGTGCGGGCAGTCTCTGCATTGGCACCCACCATGCGCAGCTTGAAGCCCACGTCAGTCTTGTAGAAGATGAAATAAAACAGGATCACGATGGCCAGGGTCAGGAACAGGCTGGTGTTGAGCTCGCTGCCCTTCATCAGCTTGGAGAGCATGGCGGAAGTCTGGATCTTGGGAGACTGATGATTGAGCACGCCCTCCGCCCGGAAGAAACTGGCCAGCGTGTAGTTGACAAAGTAAACGCCCACGTAGTTGAGCAGCACTGAGGTGATGGTCTCGTTATAGCCCCGTTTGATCTTCAGCCAGCCGGGGATCAGGGCCCACAGGCCGCCGAAGACCATACTGCCCAGCAGGCAGATGGGGATATGGATAAAAAACGGAAGGCCGGTCAGATTGACGCCCAGCCAGGTGGCCGCGAAGGCGCCCAGATAGAGCTGACCCTCACCGCCGATGTTGAAGATACCGCAGCGGAAGGAAAGCGCGATGCCCAGTCCGCCCAGCACCAGGGGAATGGCCAGCACCACACTGGCACTCAGGTTCAGTTTTCCCACAAAGGCGCCCTCAAACAGCGCCAGGAAGGTCTTGGCCGGGTCATAACCCTGCCACAGCAGCAACACGCCGATCACCGCAAAGGACAGCAGCAGCGCCAGAACTACGGAGATACAGCTGTTCAATGCCGAGCGGACACGCTTATTCATAGCAGTTTCCTCCTGTCTTCTCCAGGACGGCGGGTGGGATGGGCCCCTTCCCGCCTGGAATGTTTATAAAAAGGGCGCGGCGGTGCCGCCGCGCCCTTTTTGGCGGAAGCCACAGGCAATGGCTCAGTGTTTTCGCTTAGTACAGGGTGGGGATCTCCAGCTTGCCGTCCAGATAGGCCTGCATGGCGTCCTTCACCTGAGCAGCCTGCTCATCGGTCAGGCCGTAGAACTCGCTCATGCCCTGAGCGCCGTTGGCCATACCATAGACATTGACGCCGGGGACAAAGCTGCCGTCCAGGAAGCTCTGAGCAGTGGCCACGTACACGTCCGCGTTGGACTGCAGGCCGGAGCAGATAACGGTGTCGGACAGGCCGCTCTGGTCAGAGACCCAGCCCATGGACTTGATGCCCTTCTCCTCACAGGCCTGGTACACGCCCACGGAGTAAGCATCACCGAGGGCCAGCAGCACATCGCAGCCCTGGGAGATCAGGGACTCGGCGCACTCCTTGGCCTTGGGCAGGTCATCCCAGGAGCCGGTATAGGCCACCATGACCTCAATGTCGGGGTTGATGGACTTGGCACCCAGCTCATAGGTGTCCATGTCAGCCTTGTTGTTGGGGGCGTCATCGGGAGGAATGATGCCGATCTTGCCGGTCTCGGAGGCCAGCGCGCCGGCCATGCCGCAGAAGTAGCCGCACTCACCGAACTTGTAAACGGTTCCAGACAGGTTGGCGCCTTCCACGCTGGCGTTGACCGCCACGAACTGCACGTCGGGGAACTCAGGGGCCACGGTGGTCATGGGCTCACCGAACTCGGCGCCGTGGCCGAAGATCAGGTCAAAGCCCTGGCGGGCATAGGTGCGCAGCACGTTGGGCACCTCGGCGATGGCAATCTTCTCACTGTAGGCCACCTCAACGCCCAGCTCGTCCTTGATGCGCATCAGGCCGTCATAGGCGGAAGCGTTCCAGCCGCCGTCGTTGACGGCGCCGGTGCAGACCAGCGCGATCTTGACCTCAGAGGGGTCCTTGGCGCCGCCGGGGGCGGAGCTCTCCACGGGAGTGCCGCTATTCTGCGCGGGAGTGGGATCGGACTGCTCCACACTGCGGGAACAGGCGGCCAGTCCAAGAATCATGGTACCGGCCAGCAAGAGTGCCATAAGCTTCTTTTTCATCTGAGTACCCTCCTTATTACGTTGGGATTTCCTTTACGGTGAACGAAGCGTTTTAGCCGCATGGAATAGCATTTTTGTAAACGGTTACATTCATCGTGCCTTTATATTACTACAAAACCGGGCCGTTTGCAAGGTTTCTTTTTTGCTATTTTGTCAAATCGCTGTTATTTCTACTAAATCCACAAATCTGTTCGTCAGAATCTTTATATGTTTTCCTAATTTCAGGACTTTTATGCTGCTTTCTTTGGAAATCTATCTTTTTTGGTATGTAAAAGCGGTTACAAGTTCGTGCACAGATATCTTTTCCATCGGAACCGACCCCACAGCCCTGCGGATGGCGTTCTCTTCGCCCCGGACCCACAGGGAGACCACACCCTCAGCGGCAGCCATCTCCGCCCGACGGCGTTCCGTTTCGGTCTGATCCAGGGTCATGGCGGCCACAGGACAGCTGCTCCAGCCCCACTGGATATCCTGCACTCCCTCGGCCAGCAGGGCGTCCACCGCCACGGCCAGCAGGGAGCCCGCCGCCGTCACACCGGCAAAGAGGCTGTTCTTCGGCGCGGCGATCACATTGCCGCCGGCGGCTTTGGGGCAGGTCTCGCCTCCCAGGACCACGCCCAGGGCATATTCCTCCCCGCCCTTCACGCCAAAAGTCCCCGTCCCGTCGGGGCGGAAGGCCTGGGCCAGTGCCAGCGGATCATCCGCAAAGACCTCTACCACTGGCAGCTGCATCCCGTTCTCCATCCTACGGTGGGCCAAGCTCACCTGTCCCCGGCCGCCCATCAGGCCCTCCAGCGCCCGTTTGGCGGCCATCCAGCCGCCGGGGGCCGACCAGCCCGCGTCGATCACCGTGCCCGACGGGCTCTGGCGCACCCCGCAGTGGAAGGCCGGGGCGTCTCCCGCGATCTCCTGGAATTTTTCTCTGGCAGCTCTGCTGTATTCCATATCACTTTCCTCCATTTGTCCCCAGAAAGGCCTGTTCCAGCACTCCATGGTGGAGCGCGCCGTACGAAAATTGGTTTCCCGTCCGTACATTGAAGAAGTTCACCCGGCAGGGCGCGTCCCACTCCCGGGGGACGTTGCGCCACAGATAATCGCACCGGGCAAAGAGGGTCTCAAAGGGGACGCCGTACACGTCCCGGTTCTTGTTAAAGGGCAGGATCGCCTCCAGCCGGGTGATCTCGCTGTCCGGACAATCCACATAGAGATTGGTCTCCTGGCCGTAGATCAGGCCGTCGTTGACCCGGCCGTAGGCCAGCATCTCGTCGTCCACCACGGCGGGGATGGGCGCACTGCCGCAGGCCTGGACGATGCTGTCGATGGGAAAGCCCTGGTCCAGCAGGCTGGGCAGGCTTTGCTCCACGTTGCGGGCGCACACCTGGGCCGCACCGGTCAGGGTGCCTGTTTTGGCGGCCAGCAGATA
The DNA here is from genome assembly GCA_022772585.1 of Clostridiales bacterium. Lineage (GTDB taxonomy): Bacteria > Bacillota > Clostridia > Oscillospirales > Oscillospiraceae > Pseudoflavonifractor_A. The sequence continues at coordinate 13,570 of JALEZN010000139.1, read as the reverse complement.
GAGGTCCTTTGCCTCCCGGTCCACCGCCCCGGCGATGAGATCGGTCATCCCCTCGTCCGGCAGCTCATCGATCTGGATGTGGGCCACGATCTTCCGGGGCGCCGGGTCCCGGTAGTCCACCGCCCGGGCAAAGTGGTCGGTGCCGGTCACCGAGCGCAGGGGGCCGGAGACCGAGCGCTTCACCCCCTGGTACTCAATGTACAAAAAGGCGTCGTGGGCGGCCAGCTCGGCCACGGCAGGCCGGTCCACGAACACTGTGGCCACTGGCAGGCGACTGCGTCCCACCTCCATAGTGGTGTAGGTCAGTTCTCCCAGCCCGCCCAGGTTGGACTCGGTAAAGTACTTGGCGGCCATCCAGCCGCCCTTGGCGTACACGCCCATATCCAGCACAATGGCGCCGTTTTTCAGCCTGTGGACCTCCACGCCCAGGCTGTCGGTATGGGGCAGGATCTTCTCCTCCACGATGCGGGCGGCCCGCTCGTTCAGGGAATCGGTCAAATGCCTCTCCTCCTCTTCTCCGCTGTATCCCGTCTGAAAAAGAAAGGGCGCGGTCCGGCTGTGCCGACCCGCGCCCACTTGTTCCAACCAGCTTCAGGTCAGGACTCGTTTCCCTCTATCAATTCCACCGCAGCAGGATGCGATGGATATCCCGGTCCGTGTTGGCCCGGGCCATCTCCTGCTCCAGCTGGGCCATATCGCCAAAGCTGAGGATCAGGTCGCTGAAATCCACCTGGCCGCTGCCCAGCAGGCGCACCGCCTGGCGGAAGCTCTCCTTGTCGTGGCGGATGGCGCCGGTGAGCACCAGCTCCTTGAAGTGGATCAGGTCCAGGTCGATGGCGGGGCGCTCCTCATGGGTGGGCGCGTACAGCAGCACCGTGGCCCCGATCCGGGCGGCGGCCAGGCACTGATTGACGGTCTGGGAGCCGCCCGCGGTGTACACCACCGCCACCGCGCCCATGCCGCCGGTCTCGGCCATGACCCGCCCGGTCCAGCCCTCCGCCGCCGGGTCCAGCGTCAGGTCAGCGCCCATCCGGGCGGCCAGCTCCCGCCGCTTGGCGCTGCGCTGCACCACGATGACCTTGCAGCCCCGCAGCTTCAGCAGTTTCAGGAAGAGAAGGCCCATGAAGCCCGCACCGATGACCACCACCGTGTCCCCGCCCACCACGTTCAGGCGGTTCACGCCCCGGGTGACGCAGGCCACCGGCTCGGCCAGGGCGGCGTAGTGGATGGGCGCGTCGGCGGCAAAGGGAAAGACTTCGTAGCTCTCGCACACCAGATAGTCGGCAAAGCCGCCCGGGCCGGAGTACTCCTTCTCCCCCGGGCCGTCGTTGCCCAGGCAGTGGTTGTCATAGCCCCGGCGGCAGGGCTCGCACTGGTTGCAGCGCACCCACTTGGCCACCGACACCGGCATGCCGGGAACGATGCTCCCCGGCACGCTCTTTCCGGTCTCCACCACGGTGGCGGCGATCTCGTGGCCGCCCACGAAGGGGAAGGGCATGGACTCGGTGCCCTCAAAGATATAGCGCTCCCAAGTGCACAGGCCGCAGGCCTCCACCTTCACCAGCACCTGGCTGTCCTTCAGCGGGGGGATCTCCCGCTCCACCTGGCGCAGCTGTCCCACGCCGTCAAACTGGATCTGCCGCATTTTCATGGCTCAGTCCTCCCCTCCGCCGATGGTGAACAACGTCTTCATGCCCTTCTTGTCCAGCAGGTCCTCAAAGGCCTGCTGCCAGTCCTCCAGCTCCACCACGCCGGTAATGACCGGGGTCAGGTCCAGCAGGCCGCACTCCTGCAGCCGCAGGGCCTGGCGCCAGTCCTTCCAGGTGTGGCAGAAGGTGCCCTGGATCTTCAGCTCCCGGTAGACCATCTGGTCATAGGGCAGCTCCACCGGCCGGGTGGCGATGCCCACCTGGAGCAGAGTGCCCCCCTTCTCCAGGGCGGAGAGGGCGGTGCGGATGCCGCCGCCGGCCCCCGAGCAGTCCACTGTCAGGGGATAGCCGCCGGCCCTGGCCTCACTCACCACGGCGAGACCCGCGGCGGCGCAGCGGTCCAGACGCTCCCGGTCCACCTCGGTGCCCAGGATGTCCACCCGGCAGCCATAGGCCTTCAGGGTCAGGCCGGCCAGCAGGCCCATGGGACCGGGGCCCACCACCAGCACCGGCAGGCCGGGCTTCACGTCCACCAGCTCAATGGCGTGGACGATGCAGGCCAGAGGCTCGGTGAGCGCGCCCTTCTTCAGATCCACCCCGTCGGGCAGAGGATGGACATACTGGGGATCGGCCAGCACATATTCGGTAAAGGCGCCGGGTGTGTCAAAGCCGATGGAGTGCCGCCCGGCGCAGAGCTGATAGCGGCCGGTCTTGCAGTACTGGCAGCGGCCGCAGGTGGATGCGGTGTGCTCGGCGGTGACCCGCTCCCCCACCTCCAGGCCCGTAACGCCCTCGCCCAGCTCGGCGATGGTGCCCGAAAACTCATGGCCGTGGACGCCCTGGGGCAGTCCGGGCTCCTGACCCAGGTAGATATGCAGGTCGCTGCCGCAGATGCCGGCGTAGGCCACCTTGATCTTGACCATGCCGGGCGGCGTAACAGGCTCCGGGACCTGGCCCATGGCGAAGTCCCTGGGGGTATCGCTCTGTCGCAGAAGGGCTTTCATAGGCGCTCCTTTCAGTCCATGCGGACGATGACGCGGTAGGTCTCCGGGGAGACCGCCCGGTGGAAGGCGTGCTCGATCTCAGCGAAGGGATACTCCTCGCTGACGAAGGGCCGCACGTCGATGAGCCCCTCGGACAGGAGACGGGCCGACTCCCGGAAGCTCTCCTTGGTGGTGGAGGACAGTCCGGTGAAGTTGATCTCGTCATAGTGGATCTTGTTGGGATCGATGGCCATCGTCCCCTTGGGGTAGATGGCGCCATAGAAAACGATGGTGCCGCCCTTGCACAGGGAGTTGATGCCCTGCTCGGCAGCGCGGGCGCCGCCGGCGGTGTAGAAGCAGGCCTCCGCGCCCAGACCGCCGGTGAGCTTCTTCACGGTCCCCACCACATCCTCTTTGGTGGGGTCGATGACCACATCGGCGCCGAAATCCACAGCCGCGCGCTTGCGGCCCTCGTCCACCTCGGTGATGAGGACCTTCAGGCCGCTGAGCTTGGCCACCTTCACGTGGAGCAGGCCCATGACGCCGGCGCCGGTGATGAGGACGGTATCGCCGTACTTCACGTTGGCCTTCTCCACGCTGCGCAGCACGCAGGCCAGAGGCTCGGCCAGGGTGCCCACGGAGAAGTCCAGGTCATCGTTGACCTTGTAGACCTGATAACCCTCGGCCACCATGTACTCGCTGAGTCCGCCGGGGCCCCACAGGGTGTTGGGGGCCGGGTTGTCGCCGCCGTTGACGCACATGTTGTCCATGCCCCGCTGGCAATAGTAGCACTCGCCGCAGCGGGTGATGGCGGCCACTACCACCTTGTCGCCCACCTTGACGCCGGAGGCCACGCGGGAGCCCACCTGCTCCACCACGCCGCAGACCTCATGGCCGCCGTTGAAGGGGTACTGCTCCTTGCCGCCGGTGAAATAGCGCTGCTCAAAGGTGCACAGGCCGCAGGCCTTCACCTTCACCAGCACCTGGTCGTCCCGGATCTCCGGCATGGGGAACTCCTGGAGCTCCACGGTCTCTTTCGCGGTGATCACTGCCTTTTTCATGGCTGTTTTCCTCCTTCAGATCAATACTTCAATTCGCGGTAGCGGGCGTAGTAGGCACCCGTCTTGTTCAGGTCCTCGCCCTCTCCGCTCTCCAGATGGGCCACCAGGTCTCTGCCGCCCTGCTCCAGCCTGGCCAGCACGTCCTCCATCTCACGCACCGGCTTCCAGGTGGTGAAGGGGATGCAGAACTCCCGCCAGGGATAGCTGTTCAGGTCGTTGAGGCAGAAATAGCCCACCTTCATGTGGCTGTCGAACACCATGTCCCCGTGGCTGCCGCTGAGAGCGATGAGCACGCCGGGGCGGCGCACCTTGTTGATGCTGCCGAAGCGCATCTGCTGGGTGGCCTCGTCCTTCCAGATGTCGATAAAGGGATAGCACCGGTCCACAAAGACCTTGAACGCGCCGGTTACGTCGCCATAATAGGTGGGCGTGGCCAGCACATAGGCGTCGGCCTCCCGCAGGGCCCGGTGGAGGATCTCCACATCGTCCCCCTGGATGGTGCATTTATGGGTCTTTTCACACACCCGGCAGCCCCGGCAGGGCTTGAGGGTATAGTCGTTGAGATAGTAGATCTCGGTCTCGGCCCCGGCGGCCCGGGCGCCCTCCAGAAACTTCTGGACAGCAGTGGCGGTATTGCCGTGGTGGCTGGAGCTGCTGACGAACGCGGCGATCTTCATTAGGTCTCCTCCTGTCATTCCAGTCCGGCCAGTTCCCGGTAGGCAGGCCGGATCAGGGCGTTGAGCTTCTGATAAAAGGCAAAGCAGCGGTCATACCGCTCCGCGTTCTCCGGGTCGGGCCGGATGACCTGCTTCTCCTTGAGCCACTGGTCCCGCACAGTGTCGAAGCTGTCGAACATCCCCAGGGCCATACCGGCCAGATAGGCGGTGCCCAGGGCGTTGTCGGCATTGGGGATGTACACCAGCTCCTGCCGGAGCACATCGGCGATGATCTGCCGCCAGAGCAGGCAGTTGCTCCCTCCCCCGCCGATGACCAGACGGGTCAGGGGGATGCCGTTGGCCTCGTAGGAGGCCCGCAGGGCGTAGGCCACGCCCTCCAGCAGGGAGCGGTACACATGGCCGGCGGTGTGGGCGTTGGTCAGGCCGAAGAGCACACCCTTGGCCAGCGGGTCGGGAGCCGGCGTCCGCTCTCCCAGCAGATGGGGCAGGGCGAAGAGCCCCTCAGCCCCTGCGGGCAGGGCCGCGGCGGCCTGCTCCAGAGCGGTGTAGCTCACGTTCCTGTCCAGAATGGACTCCCGGAACCAGCGGGTGATCTCACCGCCGGTCAGCACGTTGCCCAGGAACCGGGCCCCGCCGTCGATGAAGGGACAGGTGCCCCGCATATCGTCCAGCGACCGCTCCAGCCCTAGGAAGGTGCCTGCGGTACCCAGATAGATCAGGCCCTCGCCGGCCGACACCGTGCCGGTGCCCACCAAAATGGTGTAGGAGTCGCCGGTCCCCGCCACCACGGGGGTCCCGGGGGCCAGGCCGGTGGCGGCGGCAGCCTCCTCCGTCACAGTGCCCACGATGTCCATGGGCCAGTACAGGGGCGGCAGCACCTTGGGATTCAGGCCGATGGCCTCCATCCGCTCCGGCAGCCAGACATGGGCCTGCTCGTCGTAGACCTCGCCGAAAATGGCGGCGATATCGTGGTCGGCACTGTACTTGCCCGTCAGCTTATAGGCGATGTAGGAGTGGGCGTTGAGCACCATCTCGATGCGGTCATAGCTCTCCCGCTCGTGCTCCTTGAGCCAGAGGAGCTTGGGCGTCACGTCCTGGAGGGAGAAGTTCCAGCCGAACTTTTCTTTGAGCCGGGCGGCCTGCTCGATGGCCCGGTTGTCCCGGTACAGGATGGCGGGCCGGACCGGATTTCCCTCCCCGTCCAGGGGACACAGGTTGGGGACCATGCCGCTGGCGCAGATACCGGCGATCTCCCGGGCGTCCACGCCGGATTGGGACAGGCAGGCCATGATGCCCAGGCGTGCGCCCACCCACCAGGCCTGCTCGGCGTCCTGCTCCACAAATCCGGGCTGCTTCTGGATGATGTCGTAAAGATAGGTATACTGCGCTCTGCGGCCGCCCTTCCGGTCCATCAGCACCGTTTTGATGCTGCTGGTGCCGATATCCACGCCCAGCAGATATTGTTGTGTCATTGCGGCACCCCCTCACGGTAAAACGTCATTTTTGATCTGGGTCAGGCAAAAGGAGGAGCGGCCAGGACCGCTCCTCCCCCTACGCCTGTATGACGGTTTTAGCCGAGGTGGGTCATGGCGGTCTTCAGGTCCTCGCCCTCATGGATGAGGCCGTTGAGCAGGCCGATGACCCGGTCGGGATGGGCATGGCCCCAGATGTTGCGGCCGATGGCAACGCCCTTGGCGCCGCACTTGAGAGCGTCGTCGATGTTGGCAAAGAACTGCTCCTGAGAGTTGGTCTTGGCGCCGCCCAGCACCACGATGGGCAGGCCCTCGCAGCCGTTGACCACTTCCTCATAGGTACGTCCGTCGGGACCGGAGCGGTAGGGCATCTTCAGCATGTCGGCGCCGGCCTCAGCGGCCACGCGGGCGGCCAGCTTCAGGCTGTCCAGGTTGATGTACTCAGCAGGAGGATTGAAGCCGCCGGGGACCATCTCGGCGATGAGGGGCATGCCGTACTTTTCACACTCCCGGCGCAGACGGCTGATGATGGAGATCATGCACCGCTCCAGGCCGATGTCCTCGCCCGAGATGTCGGGACCGCCGTTGAAGAGCACCGCGTCGGCGCCCACCTTCACGGCCTCTTCCACCGCCACGCACAGGATGCTGTCGTGAGAACCCCGGGCGTAATCGGTGCAGGGGAAGTCGGCCCGGACGATCAGGCCGGTGCGGCCCAGCAGCTTCTCGTGCTTGCGGGCCATGCCGATGTTCAGGATGGCGGCGTCGGTGCCGGCGTCGATGACCTGCTTGAGGGCGACGCCCAGGTCGGCGATGCCCGCCATGGGGCCGGAGTTCACGCCGTGGTCGAAAGCGGTGATGATGGTCTTGCCGTCCTCCCGGAAGATGTGGTTCAGTCTCTTGATGGTGCCCATATGATACGTTCTCCTTTCGGTTTGTAAGCGGTTACTGTAATCGGTTACATACATAGTAGCATATCATGCGTTAAAAATCCACCCTTTTTTTACGATCTGCTAAAATTTCTTTTCCGGGATGCCTGTCAACAGGGCGCTTTTGCCTATCAAAAAACGGCGGAACCTGTCCGGCTCCGCCGCTTTCCGTGGCTTCCCTGCAGCATTCGGTTTTCCGTATCACACAAAATCCTCGCTGTCCACCCGGTTTTTGGTGCTCTCCCGCAGGCGCAGCTCCACCGGATAGAGGATACAGGTGGAGAGCTCCACTCCCTCATTGAGCTGGCGCAGCAGCAGCTCGGCGGCCTTCTCACCCAGGCGGCGGTTGGGCGCCGAAATGGTGGACAGGGACGGCGTGAAGTAACTGGCCAGCGGGATATCGTCGAAGCCCATAACCTCCATCTCCTCCGGTACCCGCACGCCCTGCTCCAGCAGGCTGCGCAGCACGCCTGCCGCCATCATGTCGTTAAAGGCGAAAATAGCGGTAGGACGCTCCCTGCCGTTCAGAAATTCCAGCACGGCCCGGCTGGACTGCTCCGGCACAGCGTAATCTGCCCGCACGACCCGGCATACGCAGTCACGGTGCTGCTCAAAAAAATCCGTCACAGCCTGCATGCGCCGCTCGGTGATCAGGGTCTGGTCCCGTCCGGCCACCACACCGAAGCTGCGGTTCCCCTCCGCATACAGGTAACGCAGGGCCATCTGTACGCCGTCGTAATCCTCGATGTACACGGATACCGGCTGGGGTTTGAGCAGGAGCTGCTCCACATTCTCAATGATCACATAGGGTACCCGGAGATGGAGCAGATACTCCTTGATATCCCGGGTAAAGTCGGAGCCCGAGATGATGATACCGTCGATCCCCCGCTGGTCCAGCTTGTCCATGCAGCGGGGATCGTTATTGGTGGAATAGACCAGGAGTTTATAGCCCGCGTTGCCCAGCACCTTCTGACTGCCTTCCACCAGCTGGTTGAAAAACTCGTTGCGCAGGGTGGGAACGATGCAGGCGATGGTCCGGGTCTGCCCGGTAGACAGGCTCTGGGCAGAGGGATTGGGGACATAATCCGTCTGCTGGATCACGGCCATGATGCGCTCCCGCGTCTCCGGGGACACCTTCTCCGGCTGATTGATGCTTCTGGATACCGTGGCCACTGACACACCGGCCAGCCTTGCGATCTCTCGGATATTCAAAGGAATTCCTCCTGTTTTACCTCTTTCTTGCTTTGCTTATTTTTTCACCATCCATATTACCCTTTTTGTACGAAAAAGGCAACTCCCACCCGGTTTTTCCCGCCAATCTTTTCCTCTCTTCTTTGATTGAATAAATACTTTTTGTATATTATAATTCAATTCTTCTGAATTGTAATCAATCACTTGCTTCATTTCGACCTCTCAGGGCAAAAAACACCCCCCGGAGATCCCGGGGGGTGCAGGAAGCGGGGAAAATCAGCCGAACACCTTGATCAGGAAACCTGCGGCGATGGCGGAGCCGATGACGCCGGCCACGTTGGGGCCCATGGCGTGCATCAGCAGGAAGTTGGAGGGATCGGCCTCCTGGCCAACCTGCTGGCTGACCCGGGCCGCCATGGGAACAGCGGACACGCCGGCCGAGCCGATGAGGGGGTTGACCTTTCCGCCGGAGAGCTTATACATGAGCTTACCCACCAGCAGGCCGCCCACGGTGGAGAACATGAAGGCGATCACGCCCAGCACCACGATCTTGATGGTCTCAAGAGACAGGAACCGGGAGGCCACGGTAGTAGCGCCTACGCTGATGCCCAGGAACAGGGTCACGATGTTCATCAGGGCGTTCTGAGCAGTATCGCTGAGGCGGTCGGTGACACCGGTCTCCTTCAGCAGGTTGCCGAACATGAGGCAGCCGATGAGGGGAGCGGTGGAGGGGATCAGCAGGATCACGAAGACGGCCACCACGATGGGGAATACGATCTTCTCGGTCTTGGACACGGTCCGGGCCTGCTCCATCTTCACCTTCCGTTCCTTCTCGGTGGTCAGCGCCCGCATGAGGGGTTTCTGGATCATGGGGATGAGCGCCATATAGGAGTAGGCCGCAATGGCGATGGGGCCAAGGAGGTGAGGCGCCAGCAATGACGTCGTCAAAATAGCCGTGGGCCCGTCTGCGCCGCCGATGATGCCGATGGAGCCCGCCTCCGGGCCGGTAAAGCCCAGGCAGACGGCCGCAAAGAAGGCCAGGAACACGCCCAGCTGAGCGGCCGCCCCCAACAGCAGGGACGAGGGTCTTGCGATCAGCGGGCCGAAATCGGTCATGGCGCCGATGCCGATGAAGATGAGGCAGGGATAGACGCCCGCTTTCACGCCGATATACAGCACATCCAGCAGGCCGCCATGGTGAGCGATATCGGTGAAGGATACCTCCTCGATGATGTCGGGCTCCTTGGCGCCGTCAGGCAGAGTGACCAGATATTCCTCCACCGTCAGCTCCCGGTTCTCCTCCACATTGTAGAGAATCGCCTGGTTGGCCGCATCATAAGGGCAGTTATAGATGTAGGCGTCCCACATCTCCATGTGGTACAGCCCGCCGCCGGGGATGTTGGTGAGCAGGGCGCCGAAGGCGATGCCCACCAGCAGCAGCGGCTCAAACTTCTTGTGAATGCCCAGGTAGAGCAGCACGCAGGCCACGGCGATCATGATAAGGTTCTTCCAGCCGCCTGCGGCAAAGAATCCGGCAAAGCCGGAGTCCTGTACCAGCCCTCCCAGAGTCCCTAAAATATCCATGCAGAACCCCCTCCCTTACGCCAGCACGATCAGGGGGGAACCAGTCTCCACAGTGCTGCCCTTGGGGGCCACGATCTGGGCCACGGTGCCATCCTTGGGGGAGAGGATCTCGTTCTCCATCTTCATGGCCTCCAGCACCACCAGCAGCTGGCCCGCCTTGACGGCGGCGCCCTGGGCTACCTCCACCCGGAGCACGGTGCCGGGCATGGGGGCGTTCACCGTCTCGCCGGCGGCGGTGACGGCAGCGGCGGCAGGGGCGGGAGCGGCGGCGGGGGCGGCGGCAGCAGGGGCGGCCGCAGGAGCGGGAGCGGCGGCAGGGGCCGGGGCATAGGCCTCGTACTCGTCCACCAGCATAGCCTTTCCGGCCTCCACCTCCACCTCGTAGGTGCGGCCATTCAGGGTCACTTTATATTTCATTTCACTTGACCTCCTTGATGGACTTGAAGCGCAGCTCGTTCAGGGGCTTGCCCATTTTATCGGCCACGATGGCCATGATCATGGCGGCGTCCCGGTCGGGCACATCGTAGAGCTTCACCTCTCCGGCGGAGCCGGGGGCGGCGGGCAGGTCCGCCTTGGGGGCGGGAGCGGGGGCCGGAGCGGCGGTAGGCGCAGGGGCAGACTTTTGGGCCGTCATGACCTTGCCCATGATGACGATGGCGCACATAAGCAGCACCAGGCCGAAAAAGACCACTCCATAGCCCAGGATCGCGGCGATCACCGCGTCGGTGATAGGCATTTTCATCTCCCGGCCCCCTTATGCTTCCTCAATGGTGTAGGTGGCGATATTCTCCTCCTTGGCCTTCCGGTCCTGGAGGAACTTCATGGCCTGGTCGGGGAAGCAGATGTAGCTCATCACGTCCTCCTCGCTGCGGCACAGATCGCCCAGGGCCTCTCTGGCTTTGGCAAACTCCTCGCCGGTGCGCTTTGCATCTTCGATGCGGCAGTCAGTGGGCTTGCCGCCCTCGCCCAGGATCTTCTCCTGCAGCTCCTTGCTGACAGGGCCGGGGGCAATGCCGTACTCACCCTTGAAGTAATTCTTCACCTCGGTAGAGATCTGCTTATAGCGCTCTCCCATGAGCACGTTCACCACCGCCTGGTTGCCCACCATCTGAGACAGGGGGGTCACCAGGGGAGGATAGCCCAGATCCTTGCGGACGGAGGGGATCTCAGCCAGGGCCTCGTCGAACTTATCCATGGCGTTCATGTCCTTCAGGTTGGCGATCATGTTGGAGAGCATACCGCCGGGGACCTTGTAGACCAGAGCCTGGGCGTCGGTGCCCATGCTCTTGGGGGACAGGGTGCCATTATCGATGTATTTCTGCTTCACAGGCTTGAAGAAGTCATTGACCTTGTTGATCACATCCTCCTTCAGACCGGTCTCGCAGCCATACTGCTGGAGGGCATAGAACAAGGTCTCGGTGGCGGGTTGGCTGGTGCCGTTGGAGAAGCAGGAGGTGGCGGTGTCGATCACGTCCACGCCGGACTCGATGGCCTTGACGATGGTCATGTAGGCCATGCCGGTGGTGCAGTGGGTGTGGAGGATGATGGGCATGTCACCCACGCCGTCCTTGATGCCCTTGATGAGGCTCTCAGCCTCAAAGGGGCTCATGGTGCCGGCCATGTCCTTCAGGCAGATGGTATCGAAGCCCATAGTCTTGAGCTCCTTGCACATCTCCACGTACTTCTGCACAGTATGGACCGGGCTCTGCGTATAGGAGATGCAGCCGGAGGCCACAGTGCGCTCGTTGGCATACTTCTTGGTTGCCTCCAGAGCGGTCTTGATGTTGCGGAAATCGTTGAGCGCGTCGAAAATACGGATGACGTCGATACCGTTTTTGATGGAGAGTTCCACGAACTTCTCCACCACATCATCGTGATAATGCTTGTAGCCCAGCAGGTTCTGGCCCCGGAGCAGCATTTGCAGCCGGGTATTCTTCATGTGGGACCGAATGGTGCGCAGCCGCTCCCAGGGATCCTCCCCCAGGTAACGCAGGCAGGAGTCGAATGTGGCTCCGCCCCAGCACTCCACGGAGTAGTACCCGGCCTTATCCATGGTATCCAGGATCCCCTCAAAATCCGCCATGGGCAGCCGGGTCGCCATCAGCGACTGGTTTGCGTCTCGTAGGACCGTCTCGGTAATGTTCAGTTTCATCGCGGGTACTCACTCCCTCTATCAATCTACGGCTTTTGCAAGTCGGTGGTCATTACCGTTCCACCGCTTGGATGGTACATTACATTATTCTACCGTATTTTTTCTAAATGTAAAGAGCTTTTGCGAAAGAATTAACATAGAATTTTGTCCACCTGTTTCGCTTTTTTATTGCTTACCGCCGTTTTTCTTTCATACATCACTTCTTAATCCCTCATACTGAAAAGTTAACTGCAAGATATTGCACGTCGATCCGCTTGGCAATGTCCCTCTTGCTGTCTAAACCCGGCATGACGGGAGCTATGCATGCTCTCATGTCCAAAAAATCCTCCCGCTGCCAGTATGCAGCGGGAGGATTTTTGCCCCGTGTCTATTGATTGACTGTATCGTCACTTTTTACCCTGCTGTCAATGAGCCGGATCAGCTCCAGCGCACTGCGGAAAGGCAGCTCCTGCTCAGTGTCAAAGCAGCTCAGCGTACCCTGCCAGCTCTGATTCCGGGTTTCCCGGATCTCCACGGAGAAGGTGTTTTTGCCCTGGGATTCCTTCATTGGCCTCCCTTCCTTTCCTGCCATTCGCTGTTTTGGAACGGAAAGCGCTCCGCAGGGGAGCGCCTTCCATAGAGATGTTGAGCTTACTTGACTTCCGTATTGGTCTTGGAGGAGATCACTTCGCCGGGGTTCACGGACTGGTTGGAGTCAGTCCAGGCACGCTCCAGGGTAACCCAATCGCGGATGGGCAGCAGCTCGAACCAAATCTCGTAGACAGAGCCGTCCTCATCCGGCACGCTCAGGTCATAGTTATGGGAGTTGGTGGCCTCCTGCATATCGGCATAATACCAGGCAGAGGTGTCCATGTTGTCGGGCCAGGTCTTCATGCCGTCCAGCAGGTGGTCTGCATCAGGCTTGCGGTTGAGGACACGGTTGACAATGGAGATAGCCTCCGAGCGGACGATATTGTTGTCCGGACGGAAGGTGCCGTCTGGGTAGCCGCTGACCAGGTTATTGACCACGGCCTTGTTGATGTCGGCACTGGCCCAGTGGCCGGTGATGTCGCTGAACTGATCCTCGCCGCTGTAGTCGCCGCCGAAGAAGCGCACCGCAATGGCCGCAAACTCGGCGCGGGTGATGGGCGCGTCGGGATCAAAGTTTCCGCCGGGCTTGCCGTAAATAATGCCTGCGTTGGTCAGAGTGGAGACCGCCTTGTTGAACCAGGCAGACTCAGGCACATCGTTATAGGGGTTGGTAGTGGCCCAGAACTGGTTGCGGGAGTCCTCCGTCAGCAGGCGGAAGAAGATGGTGGCCACCTCGGCGCGGGTAATCTCGGCCTCGGGATGGACCAGACCGTCATAACGGCCCACGATGTAGGCAAAGTGCTCGCTGGTATCCAGCTCGGGAGGACCGCCAGGTGTGGAGGGCTCGGGAATGACCGTTCCACCGCCGCCGCCGGGGATGTACTCCGCGGTGAACACCCAGCCCACAGCGGCCTGCAGGCCCTGGAGCTCATCGCCCGCCTCGATGGGCAGGGAGAGCTTCACGTTCAGATCTACGCTGTCGCCGGCGTACAGGCGGCCCAGCTTGACGCCCTCGCCCAACTTGCCGGTAAGTGCTTCACCGGTTTTCCCGTTGGTCACAGTGAACTCGGCATTTTGGAGCAGCGTCTCATAGTCCGCGATTTCCTGGGCCGTGACATTGTCATCCTCGGCCCGCTCCATCTTCAGGGTGATAATGGCGGAGCCGGAGCCCACATTGGTCACGTCCACCCGGATCTTCTGCTCCACCTCGTCACCGGGCATGATGCTCTGCATCTCCTGGAACAGGTTGGGATACTTGTGGCCGTGTTCATCGGCAAAAGCGGTGCAGTTGGTGACCACGAACTT
>JALEZN010000114.1 GCA_022772585.1 Clostridiales bacterium | reverse complement strand
GCGCAGGAGCGGGCCCGGCGGGGCGAGATCCTGTTCGGCACGGTGGACAGCTGGCTGGTGTGGAAGCTCACCGGCGGCGCGGCCCATGTCACCGACGTGACCAACGCCTCCCGCACCATGCTCTACAACATCCACAAGCTGGATTGGGATGAAAACCTGCTCCAGGCCCTGGACATCCCCCGGGCCATGCTGCCCGAGGTCCGCTCCTCCAGCGAGATCTACGGCTATGCGGACATTCAGGGCGTGCGGGTGCCCATTGCTGGCATCGCCGGCGACCAGCAGGCCGCCCTGTTCGGCCAGACCTGCTTCTCCCCCGGTGACGCGAAGAACACTTATGGCACCGGCTGCTTCCTGCTGATGAACACCGGCGGGCAGCCCTGTCAGAGCAGGAACGGGCTCATTACCACCATCGCCGTGGGTCTGGAGGGCAAAGTGGAGTACGCACTGGAGGGCTCGGTCTTTGTGGGCGGGGCAGTGATCCAGTGGCTGCGGGACGAGCTGCGCTTCCTGGACGAGAGCCGGGACGCGGAGTACTACGCCCAGAAGGTGCCCGACACCGGCGGCGTCTATCTGGTGCCCGCCTTTACCGGGCTGGGCGCTCCTTACTGGGACATGTATGCCCGGGGCGCCATGGTGGGCCTGACCCGGGGTACCAAGCGGGAGCACATCATCCGGGCCGCCCAGGAGTCCATCGCCTATCAGGTCCACGACCTGGTGGCCGCCATGGAGAAGGACACCGGCCTCCCCCTCTCCCAGCTCAAGGCCGACGGCGGCGCCAGCCGGGACGCCTTTCTCATGCAATTTCAGGCCGATATCCTGGGCCACCAGGTCCTCCGCCCCGTGATCCGGGAGACCACCGCCCTGGGCGCCGCCTATCTGGCCGGTCTTGCGGTGGGCGTATGGAAGGACCGGGAGGAGATCCGCTCCCTGTGGAGCTGTGACACTGCCTTCTCCCCCGCCATGGAACCCGCCCGGCGGGAGGACCTGCTCTCCGGCTGGCACCGGGCGGTGGACCGCAGCCGGGGCTGGGCACGTCAGTAAGCCGGGTAACATAAAATTTATCTTCAGCATCCTTTTTCTCCCATTTTCGCTTGCTCCTCTCTGAAAAAAGCAGTAGAATAGGTGATACGTCAGACAGGAGGCCCCAGCTATGCAAATGATCGATTCCTTTTCTTACCAATGCGGCATGATCGACAGCCTGAACCAAATGGTGGCGGCAGGCATCCGGTCGCTGGCCCTCACCCCTCCCCTGAAGCAAAAGGCGGAGCGGGATGCCCTTATCGACTACGCCAAAGAGAGCTGCCGCCGGCACGGGACCAAGCTCTACCCGGAGGACGACCTGCTCACCACTGATCTGTTTCCCCTTTCCATGACCCGCGGCAGATTCAATATTCTCTTCTATCAGGCGGACCATGTCATTGAGGAGTACATAAGACTGAAGAACCGCAAGGAGTCCACTGTGGCCTCCCGGGCCTATTTCGGCGGCAACCGCAGCCGCCTGGCCCTGGAATTCGGGCGGCTGCTCTCCTATCCGGAGGACACCATCCAGCGCCTGATACGGGAGAATACGGAGCGGGAGACCGTCTGATACTAATTTCTCAAATGAAATGCTTTCATTTGAAATTCCGTGTGCTGCGCGCACTGGTATCATGCAGGATGCATGATACCGCGTCTCATAAAAACCTGACGCGCTTCGCGCTATAAAAAGCTTTTCAAGCTTTTTATTAGGTTTTAGTATGAGCGTTTTCCATCCTACAGCAGCAAAAAAGCCCGGCTCTCACACGAGAGCCGGGCTTTTCTTTTATTTTTTCCGCTTGCCGCAGGGTGTGCCGCAGCACTCGCAGCCGCCGGAACACCCGCATCCGCAGTCTCCCCGGAGCTGGCGGCGGATGTGGCGGGCCACATACCACACCGACCAGACCACCAGGGCAGCCACGGCCAGATAGATCACATACTTCACACGCTCACCTCAGTGTATCAGGAGGGAGCCCACCTGATAGACGATCAGCGCACCCAGATAGGCGGCGCCCAGCTGCCACAGAATGGAGGCCAGGGTCCACTTCAGGCTGTTCATTTCCCGGTAAATGGTGGACACTGCCGCCACGCAGGGCACATAGAGCAGCACGAACACCAGGAAGGCGTAGGCCGCCACCGGAGTAGCGAAGGTCCCGGACAGGGCCGAGGCCACCACCGCACCGCTGGCGCTGACCGAGAAGCCGTAAAACAGGCTCATGGAGGAGACCACCATCTCCTTGGCCACCAATCCGGTGAGCAGGGCCACCGCGGCCTGCCAGGTACCGAAGCCCAAGGGCCGCAGCGCCGGGGCGATGGCGCCGCCCACGGCGCCCAGGAAGGAATCTCCGGCCTGCTCCACCATGACCACGCCGTCCTGCCAGCCGAAGGACTGGAGGAACCAGAGCAGCACGCTCATGGCCAGGATCAGGGTGCCCGCCTTGACGAAGAAGCCCCGCACCTTCTCCCACACGTGCAGGCTGATGTTCTTCAGGGTGGGCAGGCGGTAGGGCGGCAGCTCCAGCACAAAGGCGGCGGGCTCTCCCTTAAAGACCAGCTTCTTCAGAAGGACGCCCGAGGCGATGGCGAAGAGCAGCCCCAGCAGGTAGAGGGAAAAGACCACCAGGCCGCTGTACCGGGCAAAGAATGCCGCGGTGATCAGTCCGTACACCGGCAGCCGGGCCGAGCAGGACATGAAAGGCACCAGCATGATGGTCATGCGGCGGTCCTTCTCATTCTCCATGGTGCGGGCGCCCATAACGGCGGGCACCGTGCAGCCAAAGCCCATCAGCATGGGGATGAAGGCCTTTCCGCTCAGGCCGAACCGCCGCAGCAGCCGGTCCATGATAAAGGCGGCCCGGGCCATATAGCCCGAGTCCTCCAGGAAGGAGAGGAAGATAAAGAGGATGGCGATCTGGGGCAGGAAGGTAAGTACGCCGCCTACGCCGGCGATGACGCCGTCCACCAGCAGGCTCTCCACCCAGGGGGCCACTCCGGCCGCCGCCAGGAAACTCCGCACCCATTCGGCGAACACGCCGCCGATGAGGGCATCCACCCCGTCGGCCAGCACCTGTCCAGGGCCGAAGGTAATGGCGAACATGGCCAGCATCATCAGCAGGAAGGTGGGTACCGCCAGATACCGGTTGGTGACAATGGAGTCGATCTTGTCCGAGAGGGTCAGTTCACCGCTTCTCTGCCCCTTCCGCACCGACAGACCTACTACCTCCTGAATGAAGCGGTAACGGCTGTCGGCGATCAATGTCTCCCGGTCGCCCAGCACGTAGGCCCCCTCATACTCGGCGCACACCGTTTCGGCCTGCCGGCGCTCCTCCGGGCTCAGGCCCAGCGCCTCCTGCACCAGGCGGTCGCCCTCCAGCAGCTTGATGGCCGCCCAGTGGGCGGGGACGCCGGCCGAATAGGCCTTATCGTGGATGAGCTCGCCCATCTTGTGGTGGATCTGGTGGGTAAAGTCGTCGTACAGGTCGTCCGGCTCCACCGTCACGCCCACGTGCATCTGCCGGTGGGCCACCTCCAGCAGGGTGTCGATGTTCTTTCCCGTCCGGGCGGTGATGGGGATCACCGGCACGCCCAGAGCCCGGGACAGGGCCCCCACGTCGATCCGGTCCCCGTGCTTTTCCACCTCGTCCATGAAGTTCAATGCGATGACCATGGGCCGCTCCAGTTCCAGCAGCTGGGCGGTCAGGTACAAATTGCGCTCGATGTTGGTGGCGTCCACGATGTCGATGATGGCGTCCGGATGCTCGCCCACGATGAAGTCCCGGGCCACGATCTCCTCCATGGAGTAGGGCGACAGGGAGTAGATACCGGGCAGGTCCACGATGGTGACGGGCTTGCCGTCCACGCTGGCTTTGCCCTCCTTCTTCTCCACCGTGACGCCGGGCCAGTTGCCCACATACTGGTTGGAGCCGGTGAGGGCATTGAAGAGGGTGGTCTTGCCGCAGTTGGGATTGCCCACCAAGGCCAGCTTCATTTCCCGGGTGTCATGGCTGGCATAGTCTGGCTCGCCGCCGTGCTCCCGTGCCTCGTGGGCATGGTCGGCGCTCATGCGGCGCAGGGTCTCCTCGTCGGGGATGTGCTGCACCATGCCGGCACGCTTCCGGCGGATCAGACTGGCGGCCTTGGCCTCCTCGCCGGTGGCCATGGCGATCTGGGCTGCGTCCTCCCGCCGGAGAGAGAGCTCGTAGCCCCGTACATTGACCTCGATGGGGTCGCCGAAGGGTGCGATCTTGCGCACGGTGATCTCGGTGCCGGGGGTCAGGCCCATGTCCACCAGGCGGCGCTTCACCGCTCCCCGCTCGTTGCCCGTCCGGAGGATGATGCCGCTCTCGCCGGGCGAGAGCTCTTCCAGGGTTCCTTTTTTGGCTTTTGCTTCCGTTTTCATATCTGTTTCATCTCATCTGGCTCAATTTGGCTGCTTCTTTTTACAGGCGCAGTTATTATACTCTAACCCCACTTCCCTGTCAAGGCGGCCGCAGCCCGGCCCTTCCCCTTTCCCCAAAAAGGAGAGCGCCCGTCCCAATCAGGGCCGGGCGCTCTCCTTACGCTGTCATACCGGTTTGATGAACCATCAGCATCTGGCCAGGCCATCCACACTGAGCACCACGCCGGTGATATAGGAGGCCTCCTCCGAGGCCAGGAACACGAAGGCATTGGCGATATCCTCAGGCTGGCCCAGACGGCGCAGGGGGATCTGCTTGATCAGGGGATCGATGACCTCCTTGGGGACGGCCTTCATCAGGTCGGTCTCGGTGATGCCGGGGGCCACGGCGTTGACACGGATGCCCTTGGGCCCCAGCTCCCGGGCCAGGGAGAGCGTCAGGCCGTTAACCGCGAACTTGGAGGTAGGATAGGCTACGCCGCTGGGCTGGCCATAGCGGCTGACCATGGAGGAGGTGTTGAGGATCACGCCGGACCCCTGCTCCACCATGCAGTCCACCGCGGCCCGGGCGGCGTTGAACACACCCTTCACGTTCAGGTCCATGATCTTGTCAAAGGTCTCCTCTTTGTAATCCACGAAATGAGCGCTGTCAGAGGTACCGGCATTGTTCACCAGGATGTCGATGCGGCCGTACTGTTCGATCACCTGGTCAAACGCCTTGCGGACATCCTCCAGATCGGCCAGGTCGGGACTGATGCCCGAGACGGCGGCGCCGGGGAATTTCTCCTTCAGCTGCGCTACGGCCCGGTCCGCGGATTCCGGACGGCTGCCGGCCACCACCACGCTGGCTCCCTCCCGCAGGAACGCTTCGGCAGTGGCATAGCCGATGCCCCGGCTGCCGCCGGTGATCACAGCGACCTTGTCTTTCAATCTCATAATCATGACCTCCTTGTCTGTTTGGATGACTCTATAATACCCTTACCCAGTGCGGATAAAACCGGTATGATAGCAATTTTGGAGCGGCGGCTCCGCTCAGCCCAGCCAATGGGTCATGGCCAGCATCAGGCAGAAGCCTCCAAGCAGGGAGTAGGTAGCGCCCCGCTCACACCCGTGAGCATGGGTCTCGGGGATCATCTCGTCGCTGATCACGTAGAGCATGGTCCCTCCGGCAAAGGCCAGCGCAAAGGGCAGCACTGCGGCGGACAGGCTCACAGCGAAATACCCCAGAAGGGTACCCACCACCTCGATCATGCCGGTGGCCAGGGCCACCGCGAAGGTTCTTCCCCGGCTCATCCCCGCAGCCAGCATGGGTGCGATGATGACCATGCCCTCCGGGATGTTCTGCAGGGCGATGCCGCCCGCAATGGTCAGGGCCTCTCCGGTATTGCCCGTGCCGAAGCCTACCCCGGCGGCGATGCCCTCAGGCAGATTGTGGATGGCGATGGCCATGACGAAAAGCAGCACCTTGTCAAGCTGCTCCGTCCGTGCGGGGTGATCCTCCTGGTCCACGCCCGCCAGGTGATGCAGGTGGGGCACCGCCCTGTCCATCAGGTTCAGGCCAAAAGCGCCGCAGAAGATGCCGATCACCGTCACCGGCAGGCCGCCGCTGCCGCCGTATTCCAGCGAGGGCAGGATGAGACCCAGGACGGCGGCGGCCAGCATGACCCCGGCGGCGAACGCCAGTACGATGTCGCTGAACCGGTGCGACACTGTTTTGAACGCGAAGCCCAGCAGCGCGCCCACTACAGTAGCCCCTCCCACACCCAGGGCAGTCAATAAAACGATTTCCATGTAACAGCTCCTATGGATCCCGGCGGACCGGGAGTGAAATAGGAAAGCCGCCCGGAACACAGTCGTCTGCTCCGGCAGCGCCTCCCTGTCACATTATAACATCGGATACCATAAAAAGAAAATACCCATCTCATGTTTTTAGCAGGGACGGCCGCCTGGACGCAAAAGACCGGCGGCTCTTCCGAGCCGCCGGTCTTATTTTTTCACCTCGGGATGGGTTTACTCCTCATCGTGGCAGCCACAGCCGCAGCCACAGTCATCCCCGTCCTCATCCTCATCGCAGCAGCAGTCGCAGTCGGACAGGTCCAGCGCAAACTTCTCCTTGCAGCTGGGACACTGGATCACGCCGGACTCCAGCACGTCTTCGTCGATGACCAGGGTCTCCTTGCAGTTGGGGCACTCGACCTCAAAGAAGTCGTCGTCATCATCACCGCAGCAGCAGCCGTCATCGTCCTCGTCGTCCTCTTCAAACACTACGCTCTCCACGTCGGACAGATCGTCGGAAATGGCGTCGATCTCCTCGCCCAGGGCGACGGTGTTCTCCTCCAGGTCCTCAATAGACAGGCCGATCTCCTCCAGGATGCCGATCATCACGGAGATGAGCTTGCCCTCCTTGGACTTCTCGGTGTCGATGTTCAGGCCCTCGGCCAGTCCCTTCAGGTACGCGACCTTCTCAGAAATCGTCATTTTATTTCTCCTTTTCCTTGGCAGATCAATGGCGGATACAGTTTCCCCATCGCTCCGCTGTTCCATGCATGGGGCTTTTAAGCCTTGCAGCGCTCCAGGTACTCGCCGGTGCGGGTATCGATCTTGATCCGGTCGCCGGGGTTGATGAACAGGGGGACCTTGATCTCGGTGCCGGTCTCCAGCGTGGCGGGCTTGGTCACGTTGGTGGCGGTGTCACCCCGGAAACCGGGATCGGTCTCGGTGACCTCCAGCTCCACGAAGGTGGGAGGATCCACAGCAAAGATCTTGCCCTTGTAGCTGCTGATCTTGCAGACCATGTTCTCCTTGACAAAGCGGAAGTTGTCTCCCAGGGTACCGGCGCCGATGGGCACCAGATCATAGGTCTCGGGGTCCATGAAATAGTACAGATCACCGTCGTTGTAGCTGTACTCCATGTCCTTGCGCTCCACGTAGGCGGGCTCGAACTTGGCGGTGGGGTTGAAGGAGGTCTCGGTCACGGCGCCGGTGATGACGTTCTTCATCTTGGTACGGACGAAGGCGGCGCCCTTGCCGGGCTTCACGTGCTGGAACTCGACGACCTGCATGACCTGGCCATCCATCTCAAAGGTCACGCCATTGCGGAAATCACTGGCAGTAATCATTGGTAACACATCCTTCAGAAAGGTATTTCAAATAAGCGACACTATTTTACCCTACTTTGTCTCTATTTGCAAGGGGGTAGCACGGAATTCGGCTGGAATCATACACGCGGGGGCAAGTCCAGCCGGATTTCAGGTACTTTTTACAGGATGATGAGGTCCTTGGGGGCCAGAGTGATGACCTCGCAGCCGTCCTCCGTCAGGATGAGCACGTCCTCGATGCGCACGCCGAACTTGCCAGGCAGGTAGATGCCGGGCTCGGCAGAGAGGGCGGCGCCAGCGCCGATGGGCTTGTCCCACTTGGGAGAGAACCGGGGATCCTCATGGATCTCGATGCCCAGGCTGTGGCCAAAGCCGTGGCCGAAATAGTCGCCGTAGCCGGCGTCGGCGATCACCTTCCGGCCCGCCTCGTGGACGTCGGCGCCCACCACACCGGCTTTGGCGGCGGCAATGCCCGCCAGCTGGGCCTCCAGCACGGTCTGATAGACCTTTTTCATCTCCTCGGTGGGCTCGCCCAGGGCCACGGTGCGGGTCATGTCCGAGCAGTAGCCGCCGAACTTGCAGCCGAAGTCCATGGTGATGAACTCCCCATTCTGCACCGGCTTGTCGCTGGGAATGGCGTGGGGCATGCTGCCGTTGGGGCCGGAGGCCACGATGGGATCGAAGCTCATCTTCTCGGCGCCGAAGCGGATCATATCATACTCCAGCCGGGCGGCAATCTCCTTCTCGGTGACGCCGGGCTTGATGAACCCCAGGATCTCCTCAAAGGCCTTTTCCGAGATGCGCTGGGCCTTGATCATCCGGTCGATCTCCTCTGCGTCCTTGTAGGTACGCAGCTCGTCCAGCAGATCGTTGGCCGGGACGAACTGGGCCTCCACCGCGGCGGTCCAGGCATTGTACTCCTTCACGGACATATAGCCGTCCTCAAAGCCCAGCTTTTTGACGCCGTGCCTGGCCACCAGGTCCCGGGCCTCGGCCTTGTAGCTGCGGCCCTCGGGCATGGAGACGGCGCAGTCGGTGACCTGCTTCTCACATGCCTCGATATACCGGGAATCGGTAAAGTAGTAGCTGCCCTCCCGGGTCACCAGGGTCACGCCCTCGCCGTGGAAACCGATGGCGTAAAACTCGCCGGGCTCGCTGGTGATGAGCATGGCGTCCAGGCCGTACTCGGGCAGCTTGGAAGCGATCTTGTTCAGATGGTTCATAGAGAAAACTTCCTTTCTGTCATTGTTCTCTTCAAACAGGTTCTTATTCCGATCCCGCCAGAAAATGCCGGTACGCCGTCTTCATGGTCAGCGCGTCCTCGGCCTGGGTCCCGGCCGACTCGCAGATAATGGTGGGGCTCCAGCCCCGGCGGGCCAGGGATCTCATCAGCGGCATATGGTCGGGGCCGAACTCGTCCTGAGCAAAGGTCAGGTGCATCTTCTCGCCTCCGCCGGGGGTGAACTGGATGCGGGAAAAATGGCTGTGGAAGCGGCTTGCCCGCTCCCCGCCCAGGCGCTCCTCCATCCGGTCCAGTATCCGCTCGGTGGCCTCCTCCCCCTCATCGGCCCCCAGGCTGCGGGCATAGAGATGGCCGAAATCCACCGTGGGCATCAGCCGCCCGTCCACCTGGCACAGCTCCAGCACCTCGTCCAGGTCTCCCAGCTGGTTGATCTTGCCCATGGTCTCAGGACAGAGGGTGATGTGCCCGTACCCGGCGGCGTCGCAGGCGGCCACCACCTGCTCCATGGACCGGAGGGCGATGTCCAGTGCCTCCCGCCGGGTGCGCTTCATCAACGCCCCCGAGTGGATGACCACCCGGTCCGCCCCCATCCAGTCTGCCGCCCGGCAGGCGGCGGTGATATAGCCGATGGTCTTTTGCAGGCTCTCCGGATCCGGGTTGGCCAGATTGATGAAATAGGGCGCGTGGAGCGAAAGGCGGATACCGTGGGTCCTGGCGTTCTCCCCCAGCTTGCGGGCCGTGGCCTCTCCCACGTTCACCCCTTTGCCGCACTGGTACTCATAGGCGTCCAGCCCAAATCCGGCGATCCACTCCGGCGCGGCAAGAGATGACTTGTGGACTACAGAAAAGGAATCCGAATTGCCGGCAGGTCCGAAGATCGCGCTCATGTGTTTTTCCTCCTTCGCTGTGCAAGCCGGCGGAAAGGCCACTCCGCGGCATAGCGCAGGTAGCGGCCCGGATTGCCCGAGAGCCGGATGGGCTTCACCAGCAATGTGGTCACGCCGGCGTTCTTCCCGCCCAGGATATCGGTAAAGATCTGGTCCCCCACGATGGCGGTCTCCCGCCGGGTGACCCCCATCTCCTCCATGGCCCGGAGGAAGGAGCCCGCCCTGGGCTTGCCCGCGTGGCCGATAAAGGGGATGCCCAGTGACCGGGCGTAGCGGCGGGCCCGGTCAGGTTTTCGGTTGTTGGAGAGGATAAAGAGGGTCACCCCCGCCTCCCGCAGCTCCCGCTCCCAGGCCCGGACAGCCTCATCCGGCTCAGGCACGCCGTAGGCCGCCAGCGTATTGTCCAGATCGGCCAGCAGGAGCCGGATGCCGGAGCGGGCCAGTTCCCGCGGATCAATATCATAAATACTGCGGAACACCCGGTCCGCCAAGAGAGACAGGCCCAAGGGCCACCGCCTTTCCGCAAGGGCTATTTGCGCGTTCCCCTGCATAGATTCCTATCACGGGCATAACTGCGTCCCACATCCGCGGTCTGATCCCATAAAGCAGTTAAAAATGCCGCCTTTTTATGACGTAATACAGCCAGTCATGGGCTATTCATCCGGAAAGGGCCCATTCGGCAGCTCATATTTGTCATGCTTGCCGGCTTTGTTCAGTACGCATTATTATAGCATCCGTTTCAAAGGGAAACAAGGGGGTTGTCCTATGGCTTCCAGTTGTGAACTCACGCTAATCGCAGCTCCTGAGGAGAGCGCAGCCGCCCAGGCTGCCGGGCTGCCGGTGGCCCATCTGGCTTACCGTGTGGGCAGCGGGCCCCACCTCTTCCGTGCCAACCTGCCGGTGGCTGCCCGGGGCGGTCTGCTGGCAGCCGACTGCCGGGGTTTTGACGGCCGCGGCGAGCCCTCCGCCCTGTGCCAGGAGATCCTGCGGGAGTGCAGCGCCCGGGGGTTCACCGGGGTGTACTGCGGCTTTGAGGGCCGTCCCTTTCCCCTGCTCCGGCAGGCGGCGGCCGAACTGGAGGACCTGCTGGAACGCCGGGGCTGGCCCCTCTATGTCCCCGAAGCCTACGCTCACGGCCTGCGCCGCGCCCGGGTGCTCATCCCCACCGCCCTGTCCGGCGGCTCGCTGGAACAGCGGCTCTCCGACGCGGAGGAGCACTTCGGCCGGGAGCGGGTGACCCTGGCGGTGGAGCGGGTAGCCATGGACTTCTTCCTTCCCTCCCCCACCGGGCAGGGCGTCCCCCTCAGCCGGGAGAAGCTGCGCGCCCGGCTGGAGGAGCTCCATCCCACGGTATACTTCTCCCGGGAGCTCTGTGCCCACTACTTTACCTATATGTCCAAAGAGAATGGAGTCCACTTCGTCCTGTACGACGACGCGGGCTCCATCCGTAAAAAACTGGACATCGCCGGGCGCATGGGCATCACCCGGGCCTTCCTGCCCTACGGGCAGGCGGATGACCTGCTGCCCCGGCTGCTCAAACCGTAGCTCACGCCTTCAGCCGGGCGGCCAGTGCCTCCAGCTTTTCCCGCAGGCCGGGGTTGTCCTGCTCCTCCAGGTCCTTGCACGCCAGAGCATCCCGGCAGATGCGCAGGGCCTCCTTCCGGTCGGGCTCCACCGCCTTTCCGTCGGCATAGCACAGAGCCAGATAGTACATTCCCTCCGCGTCGGCGCCGTCGGCGGAGCGGCGGTAGTATTCCAGGGCCTTGGCCTGATTGGGCGGCACCTGGATACCGTTCTCATAGAACCGGCCCAGGGCGCACAGGGCACTGCCCTCTCCCAGCCGGGCAGCCCGGCGGTAATAGGACAGGGCCTTTTTCAGGTCGGGCTCCACTCCCTGCCCCAGCTCATAGCACTCGCCCAGATTGTAGAGGGCGGTGTCGTCCTCTTCTCCCGCGGCCTGCTCATAGAGGCGGACGGCCTTGGCATAGTCCCGGGGCACGCCCCAGCCCTTCCGGTAGAGCTCTCCCAGGTTGTTCATGCCCCGGAGGCTCCCCTCGTCGGCGCTCTTCCGGTACCAGTTCGCGGCCTGAGCGTAATCCTTCTCCACCCCCAGGCCCCGCTCATAGCACCAGGCCAGATTGCACATGGCGGCGGTGCTGCCCGCCTCGGCTCCCTTCCGGTACCACCCGGCGGCCTCGGTCCAGCTCTGTTCGGCGCCCCGGCCCTGCTCGCACAGCCAGCCGATGGAACACATGGCGTCGCCGTGGCCCTGTTCCGCGGCCTTGCGGAACCACTCCATGGCGGCGGCGTCATCCTGCTCCACCCCAGAGCCGTCCTTATAGCAGTGGCCCAGGTTGTACTGGGCCCGGGCCAGTCCCTGCCCGGCAGAGCGCCGGTACCAGAGTACAGCCTGCTTCTTGCTTTTGCGGACGCCCAGGCCGCTGTCGTAGCACCAGCCCAGGTTGCACTGGGCCTGCCGCTGCCCCAGCTCCGCCGCCCTGCGGTACCACTCAGCCGCCTGCTTTACATCCCGCTCCACGCCAAGGCCCTGCTCATACCGCAGGCCCAGGCTGCACATGGCGTCGGCGTCCCCCTGCCCGGCGGACCGGCGGAAGAGTTCGGTGGCCCGCTCATCGCTGCGCTCCACGCCCTGGCCGTTGGCGTAGCGCCAGGCCAGGTTGTACTGGGCCAGGCTGTCCCCCCGTTTGGCGGCCCACTGGTACCAGTGCACCGCCTTGGCCTCGTCAGGCTCGCTGCCCCAGCCCTGGTCAAAGGAGAGGCCCAGGTAGAAGCCCGACCGGGCATTCCCGGCCCCGGCGCCCCGGCGGAACCACTTGACCGCACCGGCCTTGTCCTCCGCCGCGCCCTGGCCGCTCCAGAGGCACAGGCCCATCCAGTGGCAAGCCTCTTCATATCCGTTCTCCACCGCACGGGCAAACCAGCGCGCCGCCTCTTCCGGGGAGCGCTCCACGCCGCCGTCGCCGTAAAAATAGTTGATGCCCACGTAGCACTGGGCACGGCCATATCCCTGCTCCGCCGCCTGAAGGTAGAGGGCCATGGCCCCCGCCCGGTCGGGTTCCATGCCCCGGCCGCCCTCCATGCACACGCCCAGGTTGGTCAGGCCCTGAGGATACCCCTGGACCGCCGAGCGCTTGTACCACTCCACGGCCTGGGCCATATCCTTCTCCACGCCGGCGCCGTACTCATAGCACACGCCCAGCTCGCACTGAGCCCGGGGGTCCCCTTTCCGGGCGGCGTCGGTGTACCAGATGATGGCACGGCCCAGATTCTGGCCCACGCCCACGCCGTTCTGATACATCCAGGCCAGGTTGCACATGCCGCGGGTATCTCCTCCACGGGCGGCCTTCCAGTAGAGCTTTGCCGCCTGACGGCTGTCCCGCTGCACGCCGATGCCGTACTCATAGCATACCCCGAGGCAGCACAGACCATCCGTACTGCCCTGGGCTGCCGCCCGGCCGTACCACAAAACGGCGGTCTCCGC
>JALEZN010000067.1 GCA_022772585.1 Clostridiales bacterium | reverse complement strand
GGGCCTGCATATAGAAGGACTTGTTCCTTACTATGTACAGGAGGCTCCAATATGACCGAAGAAAACTACAATTATCGCACTAGTCAAAACCTGCTCCGTAATCAGTTTACCCGGTAAGGGAAATCTGCAAATCCCTATCATTCCAAAGTTTCAGGAAAAGCCTGGTGACTTTGACGATCTCCTGCTGATCGGGTTTGATAAGACGCATCTGGAGGATCAAACCCACCTTGACCGTATGGTGCATTTCTTCCTCTACGACTACCGCTTTGAGCGGGTATGGAAGAATCCTGACAATGACATTGAGAAGCTGTCCCGTTATCGGGCGGTACTTTCCCCTGATTTCAGTATGTATCTGGAAATGGCGAAGGTCTGTCAGATCTACAATGTGTTCCGCAGCCGCTGGTGCGGCGCTTACTGGGCATCCAAGGGAATCCGTGTTATCCCCACGGTAAACTGGGGCAATGAATCTACGTTTGATTTTTGCTTTGAGGGGATTGAAAAAGGAAGCGTTGTTGCGGTCTCTACCTATATGGCATCTGAGCATGATAACCGCTGCGACCAGAAAGAATGGTTCATAGCCGGTTACAACGAAATGCTGCGGCGCATCGACCCGGAAAAAATTATCTGTTACAATACCCCTTTTCCCGAGATGCAGGGAGATATCGTGTATGTGGATTATGAGCGCAGTTCCTGGAAGTACATGAGCTATGAGCGGAGTTTTCAGAATGACGACTTGGAAGCTTTCAAAATTGGTGGCACATATCACAAACCTTGTGATACAATAGAGCCATACCTGATTGGCAAAGGCGGCAGCGCATACGGTGGAGAGTGGAAACCGTCTAAGCCAGATGACGAACGCTTTGTTGGCGAGCCTGGAGATATTAACCGCACTACAGATCGGAATGGTAATCTGAGAGAAACCAAAATCGGAGCAGATAGAAAAGCGGTGAAAGAGCGCCATTATTCCGACCACGGTAATTCCTCAAAGCATTCAATTCCTCATGACCATGATATCACATGGGAGGGAAAGCGTCCGAATTGGGGCGATGCTCAGAATTATTGGGACGGGAATATTCCTGATTTTAAATCATATTGGAGGTACAATATGACCTATCGTCTACTTAACTCTCATAATTCATTAGAGGATAACCGATTCAAAACGATCAGTGATTTCAAGTGGTGTATGCGATGCGGCGGAGAGGTCGAGCTCGAATGGAACGGTATTCATTTTGGCATTGTCCCCTATGGCAAGGATAAAAAAATTTCTATCTACCTGTGGAACCGGCCGGAAACAGAACAGATTTTTAACACCGCTGATGATGCACTTGAATATATGGTAGGCTCTGATCGTTTACGCGATGTTATTACGCAAGTCACGGTGCTTGACCGAACAATTTAAGATAAAACCTCTTGCTTGCTGCCTGCGAACCATTGATTTTACTGGATTTCTTCAGATCCTTTAATGACACTCGGACCAACGGTGAGTCCTTAAAGGACTCACCGTTTTTTAATCTTCTGTGTTAAGTTTGGTGTACGAAAGCATACAACTTTGGGCCTGTTTCTCCCTGCTTGTAGAAGAACCTCTGTTCTTACTACTGGAAGAGGAGACGAAATGAATGTGCTATAAACGCAGTACAGGAGCGATTCTTGTACGAAAGTCATTATAATTGAAATTTCCAGGAAAGATACGAACGAGATCGTTACTTTTATTAGCGGATGCATGGTTGAGCCGAACGGAAAATTAAAATTGAATACGCCTTATGGAGGTAAATAATATGAAAGAAATGGACTGCGTTGAAGTTATCATCGAAAAAAATATTCCAAAGAAAGAGTACACGAAGGGATGCAGGGGTGGATCTGTGATCCGCGTATGATTGACGGAACATGGCTTGTTAATTTTCCACAACGCGGAGAAAAGCGTGATATTGCAATACTTGATATAAAAGAAGAAGATCTGGAGCTGATCCCGGTTATGCACGCCATCTTAAATGAACAGATCAAGGCTCGGTTCGAGGAAGCGGAAAAAACTGCGAAGTCATTCGATGATACGTCGGAGGGCTTGTCTGATTATATGGTCTGATAGGATAAAAGACCTTGCTTGCTGCCTGAAACCCATTGATACGACCGGGTTTTCCAGATCCTATAATCACATTTCGACCAAGGGGGAGTCCTTAAGGACTCCCCCCTTTTTATGGACCGGCGGCATACGCTGCTGCACACAGGCTGATTCCTGCACATATACTGGCTTGTCACGTATTACGGCAGAGAGGAGTATTTGCTATGGACAGCGCTCAGGATTATATTGTCAATTCATTGGAGCTGCATCTGTTTTTTGCGCGTATCATGAAAGAACACGCGTTCTTCTTAAAGGTGGGTTTTTACCGCCAAATGCGGATCTTGCCAATGAGGGCGAGCGTTTCATACGTCGGTTTGAGGCGCTGCTCTCCCGTGCGATCACGCTGAGCGACCGTGTGGTGCGTGGGTGCGTGTTGAATTCGGGAGAGATCTTTACGGAGTTTACCGACTGCGCTGAGCTTCAGACGCAGCGGTTCACCGGGACGTTCCTCAACCGCAGATTGACAGCACGGGAGATGCGGCTGAGCGGCCGGAGCTGCAACGAAGATCTGTGTGTCTCCAATGCCCTTGTACGCCAGGTACGGCAGCTGAACCGGGACGGGCTGGCACTGGTGGAACGCCTGATCAACTATAAGGAACGGATCCTGAAAGGAGCCCGTTCCTGCGAGCTATTTACCGTAAACTACCCGCTGCTTATCGAACACATCCTGCGCGAAGCCCGCCTGTACCGGGCCTATCTGATGCAGGCAGAGGGGATGGACGGCTGCGGCTGTCAGGAGCTCAGAGACCAGGAACTGTTCTGGAACCGGATCATGATGGAGCACGCTCTGTTCATCCGCGGCCTGCTGGACCCGACCGAGGAGGAGCTCATTAAGACCTCTGACCATTTTGCCGCGGACTACAGGCGGCTGCTGGAGACCTCCGCGGCGGGCGACAGGACCATGCGCGGCGGAAACGCCCTGGCCCTGACACAGGAATTCCGTGATTTTAAGTGTGCAGGTGTCAAGGGGATCGAGGCGTGCCAGATCAAGTCGCTCATCCTCCCGCTGCTTGCTGACCATGTCCTGCGGGAGGCAAACCACTATCTTCGCCTG
Organism: Clostridiales bacterium; assembly: GCA_022772585.1. Taxonomy (GTDB): domain Bacteria; phylum Bacillota; class Clostridia; order Oscillospirales; family Oscillospiraceae; genus Pseudoflavonifractor_A. The sequence goes on along the minus strand of JALEZN010000067.1, from coordinate 20,003 downwards.
CTGGAGTCCTAGCCAGCAGAGCACTGAAGAGATGTGCGATGCACTGGGGACAGACGATATACGGAAAAAGGGCGGAGCCGGATCTACCGGCACCGCCCTTGCGTTATTTTACTCTGGGAAGCGGGAACTTGATCACATTCCCGCACTCCTCTGCCCATTCCAGCAAAGAATTTACCCCGCAGCGGGTCTCTTCATGGGCCTCTTTCAATTCGGCCAGGTCCTCTTTGACACCGGCCAGGTCCTCTTTGACACCGGCCAGGTCCTCTTTGACACCGGCCAGGTCCTCTTTGACGCCGGCCAGGTCCTCTTTGACGCCGGCCAGGTCCTCTTTGACGCCGGCCAGGTCCTCTTTGACACCGGCCAGGTCCTCTTTGACGCCGGCCAAGTCTTCTTTGACGCCGGCCAGATCTTCTTTGACACCGGCCAGGTCCTCTTTGACGCCGGCCAGGTCCTCTTTGACACCGGCCAGGTCCTCTTTGACGTCGGCCAGGTCTTCTTTGACGCCGGCCAGATCTTTCTGCATCGCAGAAAGCAGTTCCAGAATCTTCTCTTCATTGCTCATCGGCCACACCCCTTATTGCTATTATACGGTCCGGATATCCCGCTGTCAAGGCGCGCAAAAGGAGCGCACGGCAGTTTGACCTGAGCCGGGGCCTGCTATAGGGTGAACTCCACCTTGACTACCTTGCCCAGTACTTTGATACGTGTCTTTTTCAAATCGTATATCTGGGGCTGGTGGACAGGGTTGGTGGATTGGGGCATGAGGGTGACAGTACTGTCGGTGGCGTAAAAACGCTTGACAGTAGCGTCATCGTCGTCCACCAGTACCACGGCCACCTCGCCGTTTTCCACCTCGTCCTGCCGGCGGACCACAATGAGGTATCCGTCGTTGATGCCGATGGCGTTCATACTGTCGCCGCTGACCCGGAGGGCGAAATACTCTGCGCCGCCGTTCAGGTCGGTGAAGGTATATCCCTCGATGTTCTGTTCGGCATAGATGGGAAGGCCCGCCGAGATGCGCCCCAGAATGGGGATACGGTGGGGCTGATAAGGGAGAACGCCGCCGGGCAGAGGGGATTCCTCCAGCCCCAGAAGATAGGCGGGCGTCGTGTCCAGCGCGGCGGCCAGCCGGTCCACCGTGGACTTTTTCAGGTTGACCACCCGCCCGCTCTCATACTTGTGGATGGCGGCCTTTTGTACGCCGACCCGGGCGCCCAATTCCTCCTGAGAGAGCTTGGCGGCCAGACGAAGCTGTTTGATCCGTTCTCCGGTAGTCACAGGCAAACATCCTTTCCCATTAAAGTATCTTGATTATACTATAAATGGTCCGGAATAGCAAGATAAATATCTTGACAAGATACAAAGACGCTGTTATACTTACAGTATCTCAAAAAGATACTAAAGGGATAAAACAACTAAGCCCGCAGTATGAAAATGTTTGCGGGCAATTAATAGCCTTAAATATATCTTAAAAAGATACAAAGGAGAATGAAATGGCGACCTTGCAAGAACTGGCTGACAGCTACACGGAAACAGCGGCCCGGCTCCGTCTGGCGATCCGGGCGCTGGAAGAGAAAAAAAACGGGATGGAACCCCGCCAGCGGAATGCGGCGGAGCACGATCTGCGTCTGCTGCGGCAGATGCTGCGGGAGACCCGGGAGGTGGGGGAGGTGGTACGGCATTACTATGACCGGACTTACTGGCACAACCGGAGGTACACCTTCTGATCTTGCAGCAGAGTATCAGGCCACGCTGGAGCGGCTGCGAAAAAAAGAGCAGATGCTTTTGGCGGCGCTGGGGGAGAAAATCCCTCAGTCGTCTGCGGCAACAGCTCCCCTTACAGGAGAAACGAGGGGGAGACACCCCGGAGGGACAGAGGGCATTTTTCACAAGCCTCCGCCGCACCAACTGCGTTATGAGCTGAGTCTGGTGCGTGAGATGATCCGGGACACCCGGGCTACCTTGCGGCAGCTGCAGCCCCGGCACCGTCCGCCGGGATGCCGGTGGAGCAGCCTGGACGGCCAGAGCTGGCAGTGGATGGAGAAGCAGAGCTGGGACCGTCTGGAGTCCTGGGACCGGGACAACCGGGAGCAGCGGAGCTGGATGCAGGCGGTGTTGGACGACGGCACCGCCGAGATGACGCCCAGGCAGCGGCAGGTGTTTACCATGCTTTACCGTGATGACAAGCGGCCCCTGGCGGCGGCAGAGGAGCTGGGAGTGGATCCCTCCACGATCTACCGCACTGCCCGGCGGGCCATCGAGAAGCTGCGGCGGTATGCTGAGGCCAGGGAGCTGGTGCGTACCTGCGCCCGGGAGGACGGCTCCATCGACTTGAGGCGGGTGGTGGCTGAGACCGCCTTCCTTACTGCTCGGCAGCGGCAGGTGCTCCTGCTCACTCTGGAGGGACTCAACCAGACCCGGATCGCGGCAGAGCTGGGAGTGGACCCATCCACTGTGGGACGCACTCTGCGGAGGGGAGAGACACGGCTGAAAAAGCTGACCCATTATCTGAGCAGCCGGGAGCTGCGGGAACTGCGGGACCACAAGATCCGCCGGGAGGGGTTGGACTGGCGGCGGAGCTGTAAGGAGCTCTCTGCCGAATATGGGGTGAGCCTGTGGGTGATCTACCGGCTCACCGCGGGCACACGGCGGTGGGAGGGACTCACTGCCCTGCAGTACGACGTCTGGACCAGGACGCGGGCGGGAGAGTCCCCCGCCGCCATCGCCGCTGCCCTGGGGATGGACGTGAGGAACGTGTATCAGGTCCTCAGCCGGATACGCAGGAGACAGAAAGAGAGTCCGATGACCGAAAGGGAGGCGGCCGGCCCGCCATCCGCATTCTGAGACTGCCCTGCGGCAGGAAAGGGACGCCCCGTTCGGGGCGTCCCTTTCACATTTATCCGGAGAGAAACGGTCAGCCGGTAAAGATGACCCGCACCTTGGCGTCATTGCCCAGGGTCCCGCTGTAGTAGACGGTGAAGGTTCCGGTATAGGCCCGGGCGGCCGGGAGAGTGGTCCACTGGCCGGAGTCGGCGTTATAGACCTGTACATCGTCGCTGATGGGTACCCGGACGCCGTTCAGGACCACCGCATCCTCGCCGTCAAAGGCGGAGCCGCTGACGGCCGTCACCTTCTCCAGCGTGATTACCCCGGCGGTCTTTCCATCGCTGGTGACCGCCAGGCCGCCCACAGTTTTGTTGCCCACCGGACTGCCGGTGATATAGGCTTGGGAGGTACCGCTGCTGTTCTCTACCGAGAGGGTGGCGTTGGTCACCTGCATGTCGCCGGAGCCTTCGGTCCTGGTGCCGGTATGGAGGATACCGTAGGTATAGGCATCGCCGGTCACGTCATTGAGGACGAGCACATTGACCCGGCCGTCGCTGTCGGTGCCTGCGTAGGCGATCCCGGAGGCGGATACGGTGCCGGAGAGGATGTCTTCCAGTTCCACCTGTACAGCGGAGCTCTTGCCCACGCGGTCGTAGACCGTTACGTCATCGGCCAGGGCCACGCTGCCCAGCGTGCGGGCAGCGACATTGAGAACTCCGGATACCGAGCCGCTGCCGATGGAGGAGAGGGAGATGGTGCCGATACCGGAGGAGGAGACCCGGACCAGATCGCCCACTGAGACTGACAGTCCGCTGCGCTTGCCGGAGACGGTCAGCCCGCTGAAGAGCTCCACCCGGCAGGTGTCCCCGGCGGCGGTGACCAGGCCCACCATCTGGGCGGTGCGCTCACTGGGGGAGCAGGCGTAAGCTACCTCCCCGGCGCCATTGAGGACTACGGTGATCCGCTGGCCCACTTTGAATGAGCTGAGACTGCTCACAGCGCTCTCATCCACCTCCAGCGTCAGGCCCAGCAGGGTGATGGAGTCGGGGCTGGCAGTGTTGGGGCTGGCGCTCTCGTAATAGCCGGTGAGGACCGTGCCGCTGTACCGCTCCGACTCTGAGGCAGTCACCAGGTCGATGGAGCCGGAGGAGGAGTAGAACAATGTGACGGTGCTCCGGCCCTCCAGCTCATACCAGCTGCTGCCGTAGGTGGCAGCCGTATCGTCCAGCACCAGGGCCGCGCCGTTGGAAATGGTCCAGGTCCGGCCGCTGGTGTCGGTCAGGCTGCCCGCCTGGGCGGAGGAGAGGGAGAGGGTCCTGACGGTGCTGTCATCGGGCAGGAAGCCGGTGACCTTTCCGCTGCTGTCCAGCAGAAGGGTGCCCCGCCGGTTCACCAGAGCGTCGGGGATGGCGGAGGACTGCTCATACCAGGTCAGGCCGGACTTCCCGGCGTAGACCCGGGCGGTGTGGAGGGTGCCGTCCCCGGCCTCGGCGTCGTTGGAGAGGACCACCGCGTCCTCCACCGTGCCGGCGGCCAGAGCGGAGATGTAGTCCCTGCCGTCCCTGGTGGTCCCGCGGAGCATCCGGTAGAGGAGGAGAGCGGCCTCGCCCCGGTCGATGGCCTGGCTGCCGGTCTTGGAGATGCCGTCGGTCAGGCCCAGGGCGGCGGCTTTCTCCATGTAGTCCTGGGGCCAGAAGGGACCCACGTCATCGGTGGAATAGCCCATCAGGCGCAGGACAATGGTGACAGCCTGGCCCATGGTGACCGGGTCGTCAGGGCCGAAGGTGCCGTTGCCGTAGCCGCTGACCAGCCCCTCGCTCTGGGCCAGGTTCACATAGGGAGCGGCCCAGTGGGAGGCGGGCAGATCGGAGAAGAGCGTGCGGTAGGCACTGCCCCGGACCTGATCGCCGTGGCCCTCGGCCAGCACGGCCAGCACACAGAACTGGGCCCGGGTCAGGGGGGCGGAGGGGTGGAAGCTTCCATCGGAATAGCCGGACACGATGCCCAGCCCGGAGAGAACGGCCACCGCCTCGGCGGTGTCGGGGTCGCTGACGTCGGAGAAGGTTTGGGCGCCTGCCGCCGTCCCCGCCGCGCCCACGATGCCCAGGCAGAGCAGCAGGGCCAGCAGCCCGGCCAGAATACGATTTTTCATGGGACACACCTCTTTCATTAGTCGGCCCGCAGGGCGTCCACAGGCTGGAGGTTGGACGCCTTTACGGCGGGATAGATGCCAAACAGGATGCCGATGACCACCGAGAAGGTGAAGGAGCCAAGGGTCACCAGAGCGTTGGGCAGCAATATCAGGTCATACATGGCTTTACCCAGAATAAGGGACAGGGCAAAGCCCAGCGCAATGCCGATGAGGCCGCCCATGCCGCTGAGAATGGCGGCTTCCACCAGGAACTGGGAAATGATCTCGCTGCGGGGTGCACCGATGGATTTTTTGATGCCGATCTCCCGGGTGCGCTCGGTGACGGTGACCAGCATGATGTTCATAATGCCGATGCCGCCCACCAGCAGGGCGATGGAGGCGATGCCTCCCAGCACCACGCTCATGGAAGTCATTTCCTCATTGCTCTCACTCATGGCAGAGTTGCCGTTCTCCAGGGTGTATTCGCCCACGCTGGAGCTGACCAGACCGGACAGGTAGACCTCCAGCCGGGACAGGACGGTCTCCACATGGGCAGAGGTGTCCACCTTCACGGTGATCTCGGTCACATCGGCGGTCTGGAGGAGCTCACGGTCTAGGCTGTAGGGGACAGAGAGCATGTCGTCCATGGAGCCCTCCTGTCCGCCGTCCTTCTGGTAGTAGGTACCCACCACAGTGAAAGGGATGCCCCCCAGGGTAACGGTCTGGCCGATGGGGTCGGTGTAGGGAAAGAGGGAGTCGGCCACATAGGAGCCCAGGACGCAGACCTTGCTGCGCCGCTGGATATCAAATTCGCTGATGTCCCTGCCCGACTCCAGCACATAATTGCCGCAGACCGCGAACTGGTCGCTGCCCAGATAGACCGTGCTGCTCTCCAGTGTGGCGGAACGGTATTTCACCGGCAGGGAAGTGGAAGCAGAGGGGGAGACCCCCTCCACCATGTCTCCAAGGGTGGTGTTGCCATACCCGTACAGGGCGGAGTATACGTCCACCGCCCGGGTACGGTCGTACCAGGTGACGCTGACATTGACTTTGTTGACGCCCAGCTTCTCATAGTAGGCGGTGATGTCCGCGTTATAGCCGGACACCAGGGCGACCAGCACCAGCACGGCGGCCACGCCGATGATGATGCCCAGCATGGTAAGGAAGGAGCGGGCCTTTTTCTCCCGGATGGAGTCCAGTGCCATCAAAACAGCATTCATGGATCACGCGCCCTCCAGACCGCCCAAAAGTTTCCCGTCCCACCGGCTGTCGTGGATGATACGCCCGTCCATCACCCGGACGGTGCGGCGGGCCTGGGCGGCGATGCCGTTGTCGTGGGTGATGAGGATGACGGTGGTGCCGCCGGCGTTGAGCTCCCGCATGAGGGAGAGGACCTGGGCGCCGGTTTTGGAGTCCAGTGCGCCGGTGGGCTCGTCGGCCATGAGAATGGGGGAGCGGGTGGCGATGGCCCGGGCAATGGCCACCCGCTGCTGTTGGCCGCCGGAGAGCTCGGAGGGACGGTTTTCGGCCTTGGAAAGGATCTCCACCCGTTCCAGTGCCCCCATGGCCCGCTCCCGCCGCTGAGAGAGCGGGACCTTCTGGTAGAGCATGGGCAGCGCCACATTCTGCCAGACGTTGAGGGAGGGGATCAGGTTGTAGCCCTGGAAAATGAAGCTGATCTGACGGGAGCGGATGATCTCCAGGTCACGGCGGCTCTTTTCGCGGATGGGCACGCCGTCCAGAAAATAGTCCCCATAGGTGGGCACATCCAGGCAGCCCAATATGTTCATCATGGTAGATTTGCCGGAACCGGAGGTGCCGATGATGGCCACGAACTCCCCCTGGTCGATCTCCAGAGAGACGCCGTCCAGGGCGTTGACCTGATTCTCCCGGCCCTCGCTGTAGATCTTATAGACCTGATCGAGCTGGATGAGACTCATGCCGCACCTCCTAACCCATGGGGCCGCCGCTCATGCCGCCCATATTGCCGCGGCCCATGCCGCCCATGCTGCCGCCGGGCATGCCGCCGCCGAAGTCGGGCATCTGGCCGTTGGGGAACTCCTGCTGTGACTCATCCCCCTGGCTGGTACTGTCGCCGCCGGAGGGGGCGGACTGCTGGTAGCGGGTAAAGACCACATCGCCCTCCTCTGCGCCGGAGAGGATACGGGCGTACCGGCTGTTGGACTCGCCCACTTCCACGGCAACGGCGTAGAAGCCGTCGGGCAGGTCCTCCGCCTCCAGGGCGTCTTCCGGCCGGGTGTCCGACTGGATGTACAGGCAGGTCTGGCCGTCCTCCGTCCGCTTCAGGGCGGAAATGGGAGCCAGCAGCCCCTCAGAGGTGTCACCCACCTGGATGGAATAGGATACATTGACGCCGGCGGAGAGGGTACCGTCGCTGGGGATCTCGATGGTGATGGGAAAGTAGGCCACACCGTTGGTGTTGGTGGCCTCATAGCTCACTGCCGTGACCGTGCCGGTGAAGGACTGGTCGCGCTGGCTGCTGGAGCCCGAGCGGGAAATGGCCACCTCCATGCCGGTCTGTATGTGCTCGATGTCCAGCTCGTCAATGTTCACCATGATCTGCATGGTATCCATATTATAAAGGACCACGGCGGTCTGACCGGCCTGACGGGGCTTCTCCCCCTCGGTGATGCCTACCTGGATGACCTTGCCTGAGATCTCAGCGGTCACGGCGTAATCGGCCCGCTTCTCCTCGGTCTCTGCGATCTGCTCCTGGTAGTCGGCGATGCGCTCCTGGGTCTGGGTGATCTTGTTTTGGGCGCTGGTGAGCTGATCCCGGTAATCGCTGCCGTCCAGTACAAAGAGGGTCTGCCCGCTGGTGACGGTGCCATAGGCCACCGGGACCACCTGGGTCAGTTCTCCGGAAGCCTGGGCAGTGAGGGTCTTGCTGGCGTTATACTCCAGAGCGCCGGAAATGGCGGAGCACAGCTCTTCGCCGGTGGGGGAGAGGACATAGGACGCGCAGGTCATCCCCTCGGTGAGGGCGCCGGGATTGTCCACGGTGATGGTGACGGCGAAGCACTTGGTGCCCTCGGTGGTGTAGCGGGAGACCTTCTGCACGTCGGTAACGGTACCGTCCAGGTTGAGCATCAGGCTGGCCACGGACACCTTGGCCGCGGAGCCTACGCGGATCTCGTCCTCATAGGCGTAGCTGTAGTACTCGGTGAACTTCATCTTACTGTCGTCCACCAGAACGGCCAGCCGGGTCCCCCTTTGGACCTCGTCGCCGGTCTCCACGTCCACCTGGGTGACGGTGCCCGAGAAGGGGGCGGTGACCGTCAGGTTGGACAGGGTCTTCTGCAGGTCGGAGAGCTGGCTTTGGGCGCTCTCCAGGTCATCCTGCAGGTCGGAGATCTGGTCCTTGTAATCGCTGATCTGGTCGTCCAGCTCCGAGTCATCCTGCTCGTAGAGCAGGTCGCCGGCCTCCACGGTGTCGCCCGCCGAGACGTAGACCTTGGTGATCTGCGCGGTGGAGGCCACCGTGACGCTCTGGCTGTCAGCCGGCAGGGTGACGCCGGTGCCCTCGATGGCGGTGGCCAGACTGCCGGAGGTCAGGGTCTCGGTAAGGACGACGGCCTCCTCGCCGCGGAAGAAGAGCCAATAGATCCCAAACACCCCGGCGGCCAGGACGGCCAGGACCAGAAGAAGGATCACGATACGCTTGATGGGCAGAGAGCGGCGGGGCCTGGGCGCCGCCGGGACATCGGAAGTCCCTTTTGCTGTGAGGTGCATGACATCAGCCTCCTGTGCCAGATATTTCATGGCACAGTATAAAAGGGAAAGCTGAAATTGCCCTGAAAAAGATGCGGCCAATTGTGAACGGGATGTAAATTCCTCCGGGGTATGAAAAAGAGGCGCGCCGTCAGGCGCGCCTCTTCATCAGAAAGCGGATCTATTATCTTCTGTTCGCAAAGCAGTCGCTGCAGTACACAGGACGGTCCTCGCGGGGCTGGAAGGGAACCTTGCAGGGCTTGCCGCACTCGGAGCAGACGGCGTCAAACATCTGGCGCTCGCTGGAGCCGCCGCGGGCGGCCTTGCGGGCGTCACGGCAGGCCTTGCAGCGCTGAGGCTCATTCTGGAAGCCGCGCTCGGCGTAGAACTCCTGCTCACCGGCGGTGAAGACGAACTCCTGACCGCAGTCCTTGCAAACGATAGTCTTGTCAGTATACATGTTGTACCTCTTTTCAAAAGATATGCCCAGTCCGGACAGTATTTTAAGTATAATCCACCGGGAACGGACTGTCAATGAGAATTTGAAAAGAAATTGGGATAAAACACGGCCGGAAAGCACTCAGGACAGCGGGCCGCCCACCAGAGAGCGCATTTCCTCCCTGGAGGAAACGGCACGGGTGCGCGCGATGAGCTCCTGCTGCCGCCCCGGCGGCAGCGCGCGGAAGGCGCGGAAGGCGTCCCGGTTCTGCATCAGGGCCATGCCGAAGCTCAGGGGAAGGTCACGGGTCGGATCCATGGTTTTATCACCTCAGTTACAGTATGGCAAAAAAGAGTGGAACTATGTGGAGGAGAAGCAAGATTTTTCACCCAGATAGCGGGATAAAAGAAGAGGAAAGGAAACGCCTCCAAAAAGATTGTGAAAAAAACTACAAAAAACTGCGCTCTCTTTCTTGACAATACGGAAGGAAACTGTTATCTTTTTGTGTGGCAAGATGTGCGTGGCGGGAGAAATTGGGGATATTTTGGCCATTTTCCAAACCAACGGGTCTTGCTTTTGGTATGTGGAGACAGGCGGCGGGCCGTCCGCCGCGGAAAAGAGACGAAGGGACCATATGCCGCCCGGCAGCATCGGAGAGGCATGGAGTCCCAACGTCGGAGGAAAGGAACGATTCGGTATGGCTAAAATCGTGAGAAAGAAGGTCCTCAATCCCAGCGTGACCCTGCTGGAGGTGGAGGCCCCCCTGATCGCCAAAAAGGCGCAGGCCGGCCAGTTCATCATCCTGCGTCTGGATGAGGAGGGCGAGCGCATTCCCCTGACCATCGGTGACTTTGACCGGGAGAAGGGGACTATCACTATTATGTTCCAGAAGGTGGGCCTGACTACCGAGCTGCTGGGCGACCTGAACGAGGGCGACAGCATCCGCGACTTCGTGGGCCCCCTGGGCCAGCCCACCCGTCCCGAGCTGGGCGACGTGAAGCGGGTGTGCGTGGTCGGCGGCGGCGTGGGCTGCGCCATCGCCTATCCCCAGGCCAAGCACCTCCATGCCGAGGGCATCGAGGTGGACGTCATTGCCGGCTTCCGTTCCAAGGATATCGTCATCCTGGAGGACGAGTTCAAGGCCGCCTGCGACAACTTCTACCTGACCACCGACGACGGTACTTACGGCGAGAAGGGCTTCGTCACCGACAAGCTGAAGGCCCTCATCGAGTCCGGCAAGCAGTACGACGCTGTCATCGCCATCGGCCCCGTGCCCATGATGAAGTTCGTGTGCAAGACCACCGAGCCCTTTGGCATCCGCACCTTGGTCAGCCTGAACCCCATCATGATCGACGGCACCGGCATGTGCGGCTGCTGCCGCGTCACCGTGGACGGCAAGATGCGCTTTGCCTGTGTGGACGGCCCCGACTTCGACGGCCACAAGGTGGACTTTGACGAGCTGATGAACCGTAACTCCGTGTACCGTGAGCGCGAGGCCCAGGAGAAGGAGCGCCACGACTGCCGCATGGAGAAGCTCGCCAAGAACATGATCCGCTAAGGGAGGTAGACGAAAATGCCTAACATGAGTATGACCAAGAACCCGATGCCGGAGCAGGCCCCCGACGTCCGTAACCATAACTTTAAAGAGGTGGCCATGGGCTACACCGCCGAGATGGCCATTGACGAGGCCAAGCGCTGCCTCAACTGCAAGAACAAGCCCTGCGTCAGCGGCTGCCCCGTGAACATCCGCATCCCCGAGTTCATCGCCAAGGTGGCCGAGGGCGACTTCCAGGGCGCCTATGATGTGATCACCAGCACCAACGCCCTGCCCTCCATCAGCGGCCGCGTGTGCCCCCAGGAGACCCAGTGCGAGTGCCACTGTGTCCGGGGCATCAAGGGCGAGCCTGTGGCCATCGGCCGTCTGGAGCGCTTCGTGGCCGACTGGTACCGTGAGAATGTCAACGCCATGCCCAAGAAGCCCGAGTCCAACGGCATCAAGGTGGCCGTGGTGGGCTCCGGCCCCGCCAGCCTGACCTGCGCCAGCGACCTGGCCAAGAAGGGCTATCAGGTCTCCATCTTCGAGGCCTTCCACACCGCCGGCGGCGTGCTGGTCTACGGCATCCCCGAGTTCCGTCTGCCCAAGGCCATCGTGCAGAACGAGGTGGACAAGCTGGTGGCTCTGGGCGCCGATCTGGAGACCAACGTGGTCGTGGGCCGCACCTATACCATCGATGAGATGTTCGAGGACGGCTATCAGGCCGTGTTCGTGGGCTCCGGCGCCGGCCTGCCCATGTTCATGGGCATCCCCGGCGAGGCTCTGGCCGGTGTGTACTCCGCCAACGAGTACCTGACCCGCGTCAACCTGATGAAGGCCTACCGCGAGGGCTATGACACCCCCATCAAGAAGAGCCAGGCCGTGGCCGTTGTGGGCGGCGGCAACGTGGCCATGGACGCCGCCCGCTGCGCCAAGCGTCTGGGCGCCAAGGTCTACGTGGTCTACCGCCGCGACGAGGCCGCCATGCCCGCCCGTAAAGAGGAGATCCATCACGCCAAGGAAGAGGGCATCGAGTTCCTGTTCCTCAATAACCCCGTCAAAATCCTGGATGACGGCCACGGCAAGGTCCGCGCCATGGAGTGCGTGAAGATGGAACTGGGCGAGCCCGACGCTTCCGGCCGCCGCCGTCCCGTGGAGATCCCCGGCTCCAACTTCGAGCTGGAAGTGGACACCGTCATCATGTCCCTGGGCACCAGCCCCAACCCCCTGATCCGTTCCACCACCCCCGGCCTGGACGCCAACAAGAAGGGCTGCCTGGTGGCCGATGAGGAGACCATGGCCACCAGCCGCGTGGGCGTGTACGCCGGCGGCGATGCCGTCACCGGCGCGGCCACCGTCATCCTGGCCATGGGCGCCGGCAAGAAGGCCGCCGAGGCCATGGACAAGTACCTGCAGGAGAAGTGCGGGAAGTAAGCGCTCCTTTTACTCATATGGCAGACGAACACGCCGCAGACAGAGGTCTGCGGCGTGTTTTTGCAGGGAGGAACAGCAGCGATCTTCCAATTTAACAGGAAAACCGGCGGGTTTTGCATTGAGTATCCCGGCGCGATATGCTATAATCACCCATGTATGCATATACTGAAATCAGAATGAGCCAGACCTTATGATATAGAGGTGTGTTATGAACGTATTGGTTTTGGCCGGAGGACTGAGCATGGAGCGAAACGTCTCCTTCTCCTCCGGCGCGATGGTATGCGAGGCGCTGCGGAGAAAGGGCCACAATGTGGCATTGGTGGACCTGTACCTGGGACTGGAGAGCTATGAGCATCCCATTTCGGAGCTTTTCCGCTTGCCGCCGCCGCTGCCCGACAAGAATATCAAGGAGGAGGCGCCTGATTTGGACGCCGTCCGTGCCGCCCGCCGGCTCAAGAGCGACAGCCTCTTCGGAGAGGGCGTGCTGGCCGCCTGCCAGATGGCCGACGTGGTGTTCAACGGCCTGCACGGCGAGTGCGGCGAGGACGGCCGGATCCAGGCCGCCTTCGACATGATGGGCATCCCCTACACGGGCTCGGGCTACCTGGGCAGCGCCATCGCCATGGATAAGAACTATACCAAGAGCCTGGCTGCCGCCGAGGGCATCCTGACGCCCCATTGGAGAACGGTCCGCCTCACCGAGCGGGACATCGCCCAGGTGGAGGAGAGCGAGCCCCTGCCCTGCGTGGTGAAGATCCCCAACGGCGGCTCCTCAGTGGGCGTGTTCATCTGCCATACCGGAGAAGAGCTCCATGCCGCCCTGCGGGAGAGCTGCCGCTACGCCGACCGGGTGCTGGTGGAGCAGTACATCGAGGGCCGGGACTTTTTCTGCGGCGTGCTGGAGGGGGAGAGCCTGCCCCCCATCGAGGTCATCCCCAAGAGCGGTTTTTACGACTATAAAAACAAGTATGTGGCCGGCGCCTCGCTGGAGGTCTGCCCCGCCCAGGTGGATGGCAAGGCCGAGGCACAGATGCGCTCGGCGGCCCGCCGCATCCACGAGCTGCTGGGCCTGACGGCTTATTCCCGCAGCGACTTTGTGCTGGACAAGGAGGACCGCCCCTGGTTCCTGGAGGTCAACACCCTGCCCGGTATGACGGACACCAGCCTGCTGCCCCAGGAGGCGGCGGCCACCGGCGTGGACTACGACACCCTGTGCCAGAAGATCATCGATGCCTCCCTGGAGGCCCGGAGAGAGAAAAAATAAGAGGACTGAGGGTCCATGGAGGAAGATTCGATGGAAGCCATCACCGTACGCGAGATCATGGAGGTCGTGGGCGGCTATATGCTGGGCGATTATACCGACCTGGACCGGGAGATCACCCGGGTGGAGACCGACAGCCGCACCATCCATGACGGTTCGCTTTTCGTGCCTCTGTCCGGCGAGCGGTTCGACGGACACGCCTATATCAATTCCGCACTGGAAGGGGGCGCCGCCGGCTGCTTTACCCAGCGGGAGCGGGAGAGCTACCTGCCCGGCAAATTCTACATTAAGGTGGCCAATACCAGCCGGGCCCTGCGGGACCTGGCCAAGCACTATAAGCAGAAGTTCAATATCCCCTTTGTGGCGCTGACCGGCTCGGTGGGCAAGACCACCACCAAGGACATGGTGGCTGCCGTGCTGGGGGAGAAGTTCAACGTCCTCAAGACCGAGGGCAACCTGAACAACGATATCGGCGTGCCCATGACCCTGCTGCGGCTCACACGGGAGCATGAGATTGCCGTGCTGGAGCTGGGCATGAACCACGCCGGGGAGATCGATTACCTCTCCGACATCGTGGAGCCCGATGTGGCCCTCATTACCAACGTGGGCGATTCCCATATCGAGTTTTTCGGCTCCCGGGAGAACATCCTCAAGGCCAAGAGCGAGATCTTCCACCACGCCAAAAAGGACTGCTTCGTGGTCCTCAACGGCGACGACCCGCTGCTGCGCTCCCTGGCCCCTGCGCTGCCTTATGAGACGGTATGGTGCGGCGCCGGGGAGGGCCTGGACTACCGGGCCGGCGATGTGGTCAGCGATGGCAGCAGCCACATGACCTGCCGGGTGGCCACCCCCCGTATGGACTGCCGGGTGGAGATCCCCGCCCTGGGCGAGCATATGATCTATCCTACCCTGATGGCCATGGCGGTGGGCGAGCACTTCGGCCTGAGCCAGAAGGAGATCGTGGACGGCGTGCTCCACTTCGCCCCCACCAAGATGCGGATGGACATCATCCACCGGGGCGAGGGGATCACCATCCTCAATGATACCTACAACGCCAATCCCCAGTCCATGCGGGCGGCGGTAGGGGTGCTGTCCAGCGCCAAGGCCGAGTACAAGGTGGCCGTGCTGGGCGACATGTTCGAGCTGGGTCCCCTGGCTCCCGCCCTTCACGCCGGTGTGGGCGAGTACCTGAGCAAGGTGGGCGTGGACTGCCTGGTGGCCGTGGGCGAGCTGGCAAAGCACATCTACGACGCGGCCCGGGCCGGCGGCGTGGCCGAGGCCTACTACTGCCCCGACAAGGAGAGCGCCCACCAGGTGCTGGACGCCGTGGTGCGGCCGGGCGCCACCGTTCTGGTGAAAGCCTCCCGCGGGATGGCCTTCGAGGATCTGGTGGAATATCTCAAGAGCATTACCAAAGAGGCGTAAGAGAAGGAAAAGCAGGCCGCGGACGCCCTCAGAAGGAGTCCGCGGCCTTTTGAGACTGCGCCGCGCCCCATCCGGGACGACGGCGCACGACAGAAGGAGAACGCGAGCATGGAACTTTGCATCCATTTTACCGCCCTGCCCGAGGGCATGGACCTGGAGCGCATGAAAAAAGAGGTGGCCTTTGTCCTGGAGGAGGACGGCTGGCTCACCGGCTCGGGCAGCGACGGCGACCGGAGCTGGCTGGAGTTGGAGCTGGAGGACGAGCGGGCCAATCCCAAGTACGGCATCATGGCGGTGCGCAGCTATCTGGAAAAGGCCCATTTTCCCGCCGATACCACCATCGAGCTGGCGGGGATGGAATCCCCCATCTACGGGTAAGGGCCGCCGTACCCGGGAAATCAGGTGACAGGATTTGATCACACAACGTTTGAGCGCGGAGGAGATCGCCTCCGCCGCCGCCATCATAAAGCGGGGAGGCCTGCTGGGTATCCCCACCGAGACGGTATACGGGCTGGGGGCCGACGGCCTGGACCCGGAGGCGGTGGCCCATATCTTTGAGGCCAAGGGCCGCCCCCAGGATAACCCCCTCATCCTCCACATCCCCTCCGCTGACTGGCTGGAGCGGTACTGCCAGGCCGTGCCCGAGAGCGCCTACCGTCTGGCGGAGCGCTTCTGGCCCGGGCCCATGACCATGGTGCTGCGGCGCAAGGCCGTGGTGCCCGACGTGGTCACCGCCGGACTGGACACGGTGGGCATGCGCTGCCCGGCCCATCCGGTGTGCCGGGCCATTCTGGCGGCTGCCGACGTGCCGGTGGCCGCCCCGTCGGGTAACACCTCGGGCCGGCCCAGTCCCACCAATATGGCCGACATGCTGGAGGACATGGACGGGAAGATCGACGGCATCGTGGACGGGGGGAGCTGCACCGTGGGCGTGGAGTCCACCATCATCGACCTGACCGCGACCCCACCCCGGCTGCTGCGGCCCGGTGGGATCACCCTGGAGCAGCTCCGGAGCGTGCTGGGGGAGGTGGCGGTGGACGACGCCGTCCTCCGCCCCATGGGGAAGGACGAGCATCCCCGGGCCCCGGGCATGAAGTACCGCCATTACGCGCCCAAGGCGCCGGTGACCGTAGTGCGGGGAGAAGGGGCCGAGGCCGCCCGCACCATCCGCCGCCGCATCGGGGACAGTGACGGGGTCATCTGCTTTAACGAGTTCCGTCCGCTGTTCGAGGGTCACCCTACCGAGTGCATCGGCCCGGCGTCCGACCCGGAGGAGCAGGCCCGGCGGGTGTTCGACGCCCTGCGGGCCTTCGACCATACCGATGTGGCCGCCATCTGGGCCATGTGCCCCGACGTGAGCGGCATCGGGCTGGCGGTCTGCAACCGGCTCAACAAGGCGGCCGGCTTCCATATCATAGAAGCGGACGGAGGAACCGCCGAACAGGACTGATGAGGAGACAGACATGATCGATATATCGGTATCCGGCCTGGTAAAGGAATTCGAGGTCGGCACGAAAATTTTAGACGGCCTCACCTTCCAGATCGACCAGGGGGAGCGGGTGGGCCTGCTGGGCCGCAACGGCGCGGGCAAGACCACCCTCTTCAAGATCCTCACCGGGGAGCTGGACTACGACGAGGGAGAGGTGGCCATTGCCCCGGGCAAGGGGATCGGCCTGATTTCCCAGATCCCGGTGTATCCGCCGGAGTACACGGTGTACGACGTGCTCCAGACCGCCTTTGAGCGGCTCCACGCCATGGAGCGGGAGATGGCAGAGCTGGCTGAGCGGATGGCCCATGACAGCGACAGCGCCATCCTGCGCCGGTACGATAAACTCTCCGCCGCCTTTGAGGCGGCAGGCGGCTACGACACCGACACCGAGCTCAATAAGGTCTGCAACGGCCTGCTCATCTCCCAGGACATGCGCGGCCAGCTCTTTTCCTCCCTGTCTGGCGGAGAAAAGACCCGGGTCAACCTGGCACGGCTCATTCTGGAGGACACCGACATCCTCCTGCTGGACGAGCCCACCAACCACCTGGACCTGCGGGCCACCGAGTGGCTGGAGGAGTACCTGGACAGGTACAAGGGCACCGTTCTGGCCATCTCCCACGACCGCTGGTTTCTGGACCGGGTGGTGAAGCGGGTCATCGAGATCCAGGACGGCAAGGCCGAGTTCTACCCCGGCAACTACAGCTTCTACGCCGTAGAGAAGGAGCGTCGCTACGAGGAGAAGCTCAAGCAGTACGAGAAGGAGCAGGCCAAGATCGAGCAGCTCCAGACCGCGGCGGATAAGCTCCACCTGTGGGCCTTTATGGGCAACGACAAGCTCCACAAGCGGGCCTTCTCCATGGAAAAGCGCATCGAGCGCCTGCGAAAGACCGACAAGCCCAAAAAGGAGCGGCGGCTGGACATCCGCTTCGGCGAGCGGGATTTCCAGGGCGATGAGGTTTTGTTTATCAAGGGGCTGGAGAAGGGCTTTGACGGCCGTACCCTGTTCCGGGACGTGGATCTGCTGGTGGAGGGGGGCGAGCGCATCGCCCTGCTGGGGGACAACGGCACCGGCAAATCCACCTTCATCAAGATGATCATGGAGGAGGAGCTGCCAGACAGCGGCAAGATCCGCCGGGGCCCCACGGTGAAGACCGGCTATCTGCCCCAGATCATCCACTTTGACCGGCCGGAGCGCAACCTGGTGGACACCATGCTCTACGCCCAGGACTGCACCACCCAGACCGCCCGGAACCGGCTGGCCTCCTTCAACTTCCGGGGGGAGGATGTGTTCAAGCCGGTGTCCGCCCTGTCCGGCGGCGAGCAGAGCCGCCTGCGGCTGTGCATGCTGATGGATGACAAGATCAACCTGCTCATTCTGGACGAGCCTACGAACCATCTGGACATTGCCTCCCGGGAGTGGATCGAGGAGGCGGTCACCGACTACGAGGGGACGCTGCTCTTCGTCTCCCACGACCGCTATTTCATCAAACAGTTTGCCACCCGGATCTGGATGATCCAGGACGGGCATATCATCGACTTCCGGGGGACCTTTGAGGAGTTCCGGGAATTCCAGGAGCGGCAGAAGCAGCTGGAGCTCGCGGCCGGGACAACGCCCGCCCGTCCGGCAGAGGGGAAGAAGGAGTCTGCACCGGAGCCACCTGCCAAAAAGCGCGCCGGCGGCACCAAAATGCTGGAAAAGCAGGTGAGCGCCGCCGAGCGGGAGGTGGCCAAAGCGGAAGAGCGGCTGAAGGCCCTGAGCGCCCAGATGGAGGAGGCCGCCACCGACTACGTGCGCCTGCAGGAGCTGTGCGAGCAGAAGGAGGCGCTGGAGGGGGAGCTCTCCGCCCTCTACGAGAAGTGGGAGGAGCTCTCTGCCGCCCTGGAGGAGGCTCAGTCATGAGCGGGGGCGCGCGGAAGGCAGGCCCGTTCGTCTTTCTGCCCGCGGCGGCGCTGGCCGCGGCTGCGGTGCTGACATATCTTTTCGCCTCGGGGGCTTTCCGGTTCATCGGGTTGGTGCTGGGGGCCTTTGCCGTCCTGGCGGCGGTATGGGGAATCTCCTGCTGCTGCCCGCCCAGGGCGCGGCGTGCCCTGCGCGCCGCTGTCGCAGCCGCGATTTTGCTGGCCTGCATGGCCTTCGGCGTGCTGGAGGGGCTGGTGCTCTCAGGGGACCGCAGCGAGATCAAGGGTTCTCCGCAGATCATGGTGATCCTGGGGGCCCAGGTCAAGCCCTGGGGCCCGTCGGTGCTGCTCCAGGACCGGCTGGACACTGCCCTGGACTATCTGGAGGACCACCCGGAGATGACCGTGGTGGTTTCCGGCGGGCAGGGCCGGGACGAGCATATCTCCGAGGCCCGGTGCATGTATGACTACCTCACCGCCCACGGCGTGGACGGCGGCCGGATTTTGATGGAAGAGCAGTCCCACAACACCTGGGAGAACCTGAACAACACCTTCGCGCTTTTAAAGCAGGGGGAGCACCGGGAAGAGATGGGGCAGATACTGGTGGTGTCCAACGGATTCCATCTGGCCCGGGTGCGGATGCTCTTTGGCCGGGTATGGGAGGGGACGTATCAGCTCTCCACCCTGGCAGCCCCGTCCAGCCATCTGCCCTCCCGGGTGAACAGCTACGTGCGGGAGGCCCCGGCCCTGCTCAAGTCCTGGCTGCTGGACCGGTGAGTCCTTGAAACGACCACAGGAGGAGAGGCTATGAACGACAAACTGGAGGCGCTGGACCTGCGCTATCAGGCGCTGGAGGCCCAGCTGAGCGCCCCCGAAACCTATAACGACCCGGCCCTGGTGACCCGGCTCAACCGGGAACAGAAGGAGCTGGAGCCGGTGGTCTCCGCCTACCGGCGGCTGAACCAAAGGCGGCAGGATATGGCGGACGCCCAGGAGCTGATGGGTGACCCTGAGATGGCCGAGATGGCCAGGGAGGAGTTCGCCCAGGCCAAGGCGGACATCGAGGAGCTGGAGCAGGACCTCAAGATCCTGCTGCTGCCCAAAGACCCCAATGACGGCAAGAACGTCATCATGGAGATCCGGGCCGGCGTGGGCGGCGAGGAGGCCGCCCTCTTCGCCCACTCCCTTCACCGCATGTACTCCATGTACGCCGAGGCCCGGGGCTGGAAGGTGGAGCTGGCCAACCTGAACGAGACCGAGCTGGGCGGCGTGAAGGAGCTGTCCATGGTCATCGAGGGGGAGGGGGCCTACTCCCGGCTGAAATTCGAGAGCGGCGTCCACCGGGTGCAGCGGGTGCCCGAGACCGAGAGCGGCGGGCGCATCCACACCTCCACCGCCACTGTGGCGGTGCTGCCCGAGATGGAGGAGGTGGACGTGCAACTCAACCCCGCCGACATCGAGATGCAGGTATTCCGTTCCTCCGGCGCCGGCGGACAGCACGTGAACAAGACCTCCTCCGCGGTGCGTCTCATCCACAAGCCCACCGGTACGGTGGTGGAGTGCCAGCAGGAGCGCAGCCAGTTCCAGAACCGGGACAAGGCCATGCGTATCCTGGCCTCCATGCTCTACGAGGCCGAGCAGGAGCGGGTGAACAGCGAATTTGAGAGCCAGCGCCGCAGCCAGGTGGGCTCGGGCATGCGCAACGAGCGCATCCGCACCTACAATTTCCCCCAGGGCCGGGTCACCGACCACCGCATCGGCCTGACCCTCTACAAGATCGACGCCGTGATGGACGGCGACCTGGACGAGCTCATCGACGCGCTGGTCACCGCC
>JALEZN010000058.1 GCA_022772585.1 Clostridiales bacterium | reverse complement strand
TCCCTCCTTCTCCGTGGAGCGGTATGAAAAGCTGAAAGAAGCCTTTAACATCGATGAAAAAAGGACCATCCGCCGCTTATCCAAAGGCATGCAGAAGCAGGTGGCCTTCTGGCTGGCCCTCAGCTGTATGCCGGACTACCTGATTCTGGATGAGCCGGTGGACGGCCTGGACCCGGTGATGCGGCGGCAGGTGTGGTCTTTGGTGATGGGCGACGTGGCCCAGCGGGGCACCACGGTCCTCGTCAGCTCCCACAACCTGCGGGAGCTGGAGGACGTCTGCGACCATGTGGGCATCCTCTCCCACGGCCGGGTGCTCATCCAGCGCTCCCTGGACGACCTGCAGGGCAACATCGTCAAGATGCAGGTGGTCTTTCAGGAACGGGAGATGCCCAGGCTGCCCGACGACCTGCAGGTCCTCCACGTATCCCAAGTGGGCCGCATCCATACCCTTATCGTCCGGGGCAGGGCCACCGAGGTCACCAACCGCCTGGCAGTCTACGCCCCCATTCTGATGGAGGCCCTGCCCCTGACCCTGGAGGAGATCTTTATCTATGAATTGGGAGGTGAGGACTATGCCGTCCGCGACATCGTACTCTAAGCCGCTCCGCCCCCACGCCTGGTTCAGCCCCACCCTGTTCCGGAAAAACCTGACCCGGTTCTGGCCCATCTGGGCCCTGTACGGCGCCGTCTGGTTCCTGATGCTCACCGCTCCCTTCCTGTCCATGGGCGGCACGGGCCGTTTCCGGTATTCCCCCAGCTCCTTCTATCCCCGGGGCTTTGTGGTGGAGCTCATCCCCATCGGCGCCGGCGTCTCCTTCGTCTTCGGCATTCTGGCGGCCATGGCGGTATTCTCCTATCTCTACAACAGCCGCCCCGCCGGGATGATGCACGCCCTGCCCATCCGGCGGGAAGGGCTCTTTCTCACCAACTACCTCTCCGGCCTGTGCTTCTTCCTGTTTCCCATTGCCGGGGTGGCCCTGCTCACTGTGCCCGCCCAGCTCTACGCCGGCTGCGGGGCGGACCTGACCTCCGTGTTCCTCTGGGCCTGGTGTCAGGCCCTCATGTCCCTGTTCTTCTACTCCTTCGCGGTGTTCTGCGCCATGTTCACCGGCCACATCATGGCCCTCCCAGCCTTCTACGTTATCCTCAATTTCCTGGTCCTGGCCCTGTGCTGGCTGTTTGAGGCCATGGCCTCCCTTTTCCTCTTCGGCTTCCCCTTCTCCGGGACCATTGTGGACCGTCCCCTGGTGTCCTGGCTGACCCCGCTCCTGCGCTATTGTGAGACCCTGCGCTCCACCGGCGCCCCCGATTACCGGCTGACCGGGCTGCCGTCCGTCTTTGCCTACGGGCTGGCCGCTCTGGCCCTGGCGGCGCTGGCCCTGCTGGCCTACCGCCGCCGCCACATCGAGAGCGCAGGCGACGTGGTGTCAGTGTCCTGGGTGCGGCCCATTTTCAAGTACGGCGTGGCCTTCTGCTCCGCTGTGGCTCTGGGCACCTTTCTGTGGAGCCTGTTTTTCGACACTGACACCGACAGCGTCTGGACCCTGCTCCTCTTCCTGCTGTTTGCCGGCGCGCTGGGCTACTTTGTGGCCGAGATGCTCCTGCGCAAGACCTTCCGGGTTTTCCGGGGAAACTGGAAAGGGGCTGTGGGCTTCTCCCTTGCCCTTATCACGGCGGCCTGCGTCCTGGAATTCGACCTGACGGGATACGAAACCCGGATTCCCGCCGCCGAACAGGTGGCCCAGGTCCAGGTTGACCTGATGGGCTCCGTTGCCCCCTATGACAGCTTCGACCTCCCCGCCTCTCTCACCGACCCGGCGGAGATCGCCCAGGCTGTCGCCCTGCACAGTGCTGTGGTCGGACAGAAGGAGGCCCTGGAGTCCCAGCCCCGGGACTACAGCTGGACCACAGCCGACTCTCCCTACGGGGCGATAGACGTGGAGGAGCTGTCCTCCATCTCCTTCTCCCTGCGCTACACCCTCAAGGACGGCGGCGTGCTGGAGCGGAGCTATTCCATCCCCATTTCCCGGGAACTGCTGGACGACCCCGACAGCCCAGCCGCCCGGCTGGAGGCCCTTGTCAACGCCCCCGGCGTGGCGGATCAGGCCTATTTCTCCGGCTCCTACCGGGAGGGGGACCGTCTCATCAGCGCCACCATCACCGCCCCCGACAGGGAGGACCTCTTCGTCTCCACCGGCTCTCTGGAATCCCTTCTGTCCGCCGTGCATTCCGACCTTGATGCCGGCCGGCTGGGCCGCCGCTTCCTGCTGGAGGACATGGAGCGCTATAAGACCTGCTACTACAACGACCTGGCCCTCACCTTCCAGCGCGCCGACCGGCCCTCCGCCTATGGGCAGAGCAGCGACCCCCAGTTGATATCTGATACCTACACCATCACCATCAGCCTCCAGACCACCGCTTCCGACACTCTGGCAGTGCTGAAAGACCTGGGGCTGGACGCCATCCTCGTTACCCACCTCCAGCTCAGTGCCGGTTCGTAGGCTGTTTCCCCCTTTCCAAGCGCCCTCCTTTTGGGGGGCGCTTTTCTTCTCCCTGTCGCCCCGGGACCGACAGATCCCCTGCGGGTTTCGCCCGGTACGGACGGTCCCCTGCTGCACCCCGCCTTTCTTCATTTTTTGTTCCCATTCCACAAAATCGACGTCTCCCATAAATTGTAGTTATTTTATTCTATTTTCCCATAATTATTGTCATATTTAAATCATATTGTTTCATTTTTTCTCTTTTTTATATGCAAACCATCCAGTCTGCGTTCCCAAGTTCCCCCTTGATTTATTTTCACTATATGATATGATTACTTCAATGGCAGCACTGCTGGCACCTTATATTTAAGGAGGATATGGATTATGATTGATCTTTCCATCAACCGCGAAGGTTTGGACCACAACATTAAGAAGGCCCGTGAGAATAACGTCATCATCCCCACCATCTCTCAGATGCAGAACCCCGAGACCATCCCCGAGAAGATCCAGGCCAAGCTGAAGGACGTGGGCCTGTGGGACGTCAATCCTCTGAACCTGTTCCGCATCACCTGGAAGAACGAGGCCAAGGAGTTCGGCGGCGGCTATCAGGCCGTTCCCAACTATGTGGAGCTCCCCTCCTCCCTGACCGGCGTGCCCTGCCGCATCATTGCCATGGCCGGCAAGTGGTTCCCCACCGGCTGCCATAAGGTTGGCGCCTCCTTCGGCTGCCTGGCCCCCCGCCTGGTCACCGGCCAGTTCGACGCTACTTATCATCACGCTGTTTGGCCCTCCACCGGCAACTACTGCCGCGGCGGCGCCTTCAACTCCAAGCTGCTGGCCTGCGACTCCGTGGCCATCCTGCCCGCCGAGATGAGCAAGGAGCGCTTTGACTGGCTGAGCAAGATCGCCGGCCAGGTCATCGCCACCCCCGGCTGCGAGTCCAACGTCAAGGAGATCTTCGACAAGACCTGGGAGCTCAAGCAGGATCCCACCATGATGATCTTCAACCAGTTTGAGGAGATGGGCAACCCCCTGTGGCACTATAATGTCACCGGCTACGCCCTGGCCGACCTGTATGAGGCCATCAAGCGCCCCGGCGACAACTTTGCCGGCGCCTGCTTCACCTCCGGCTCCGCCGGCACCATGTCCGCCGGCGACCTGCTCAAGGAGCGCTATCCCCATCTGAAGCTGGGCGTGGGCGAGGCCCTGCAGTGCCCCACCATCCTGGACAACGGCTTCGGCGGCCACCGCATCGAGGGCATCGGCGACAAGCACATCCCCTGGATCCACAACGTGAAGAACACCGACATGGCCATTGCCATCGATGACGAGGATTCTCAGCGCCTGCTGCGCCTGTTCAACACGCCCGACGGCCAGAAGTACCTGAAGGAGGAGCTGGGTCTCTCCGACGAGCTCATTGAGAAGCTGACCTGGCTGGGCATCTCCGGCATTGCCAACGTGCTGTGCTGCATCAAGATGGCCAAGTACTACGAGCTCACCGAGCATGACGTGGTGGCCACCGTCCTCACCGACTCTGCCGTCATGTACCAGAGCCGTATCGAGGAGCTCAACGAGGCCCACGGCGCCTACAACGCCCACGAGGCCGCTCTGGATCACAACCTGCACATGCTGGGCCTCAAGACCGACAGCATGATGGAGCTGACCTACACCGACCGCAAGCGCATCCACAACCTGAAGTACTACACCTGGGTGGAGCAGCAGGCCCGCGACGTGAAGGACCTGAACGCCCTGTGGTACGACACCAAGGGCACCTGGGACGCCGTTCACGCCCAGGCCAAGGATCTGGACGAGCTCATCAACGAGTTCAACGAGGCCACCGGCCTGCTGAAGGCCCTGTAAGCCTTACCCCCATCTTCAACCATCCGACCGGCGGGCGGGCTTGGCCCGTCCGCCGGTCTTTCGTTTAAGGAGGTCATTCTGTTGTTAAAGAATGTCAGATACGCCAAGTGCGTCAAGTGCGGCAAGGAGTATGAGGCCACCCCCAACACCACCACCTGCGAGTGCGGCGGTATCCTGGATATCGTCTACAACTACGACTACATCAAGTCCACCTTCAACAAGGGGGTCCTCTCCCTGAACCGTGAGCAGTCCATGTGGCGCTACCGTCCCCTGCTGCCCGTGGAGCCCGATTCCGCTCCCACTCCCCTGCGGGTGGGCTGGTCCCCCCTGTACAAGGCCGACAACCTGGCCAAGGCCCTGGGGCTCAAGACCCTGTATGTGAAGGACGACGGCCAGAACCCCACCGCCTCCCTGAAGGACCGGGCCTCCGCCATGGCGGTGGTCAAGGCCCGTGAGGCCGGCGCCACCACCATCGCCTGCTCCTCCACCGGCAACGCCGCCTCCTCCCTGGCGGGCAACGCCGCTGCCGCCGGCATCCCCACCTACATCTTCGTACCCTCCCGGGCCCCCAAGGGCAAGGTGGCCCAGCTGCGCATCTTCGGCGCCACCGTCATCAGCGTGGACGGCTCCTATGAGGACACCTTTGAGCTGTCCAAGGCCGCCATTGAGAAGTGGGGCTGGTACAACCGCAACGCCGCCATCAACCCCTACCTGTCCGAGGGAAAAAAGACCGTTACCCTGGAGATCATGGAGCAGCTGGGTTGGCAGGTGCCCGACTACATCGCCCTCTCGGTGGGCGACGGCTGCACCATCGCCGGCGCCTGGAAGGGCCTGAAGGACCTGTACAATATCGGCTTTATCGACAAGCTGCCCCGGCTCATCAGCGTCCAGGCCGAGGGCT
>JALEZN010000033.1 GCA_022772585.1 Clostridiales bacterium | reverse complement strand
ATTCTTCATCATGCGGCATCGGGATGAGGTGCGGAATGTGGATTCTGACCGCCCCATGACCTTTTATGGGCTCCGCCATACCTACGCCGTCCTGTCGCTCCAAAACGGAGATGATGTCAAAACGGTGCAGGGAAATCTGGGGCATGCGACAGCGGCCTTCACGCTGGATGTCTACGGTCATGTTTCGGAACGTATGAAAGAGGACAGTGCCAACCGGATGCAGCGGTATATTGAGGGACTTCGTTAGCTTTTGCGCTGGCTCCAAAAGATTGTTAAAAAATCCCGTAATGGTCAGCGTAAGGGTCAAAACGCAGAAAAAAGTCCTGAAACCCTTGAGGTTTCAGGACTTTTTATGGCAGCGGGTGAAGGATTCGAACCCTCACATACAGAGTCAGAGTCTGCTGTGCTACCCTTACACAAACCCGCTATCTTTTTCCGCTCTCGTGAGCGCAGGATTTATTATACCAAAATATATTGGAATGTCAATAGGAAAGTGAAAAGAATTTTGACAATATTCCTGACATTCCGGGATGACAGAGGAAAGCAAAGAAAAAGGACCGCTGATGGCACATCAGTGGTCCTTTTCCGGTGGACATCAGAATTTGCTGTTGGAGTTGCTTTTGTTCTGAGCCTGACCGCCCTGCTTCTTGTTCTCGGTTCCGCTCTGCGCCTTGTTCTCGGCACCGTTCTGCGCCTTGTTCTGGCTGCCGGACTGGGAGGCCTTGCTGCGGCTCTCGCGGTTGGCCTTGCGGATCTCGTCATAATTGCCCTGCATATGGTTCACCTCCTTTTCAACGCTCCTAGTTTACCCAAAAGAAGATCGTTCCATACCTGACAAAAAAGCAGGATACAAAATGAAAAAAACATGCTATAATAATAAATACAAAGCAGGTATTATACTTTTTCGGCCATTTCCATTTGCCCCGGAAGGAAATAGGGAAAAACCGGCATTGAATGGATCTGCAGGGGCGGGATACAGCCCGCTGCCGGAGGATAGAAAGAGAACGAATCATTGGGGAGGTATCTGCCATGAGATGTCCGTATTGTGCCAATCCGGAGAGCAAGGTCGTGGATTCCCGGCCCTCGGACGAGGGCAGCAGCATCCGCCGGCGGCGGGAGTGCCTGGTATGCCATAGACGTTTCACCACGTATGAGACCATGGAGAGCCTGCCGCTTGTGGTCATCAAAAAGGACGGGAGCAGCCAGACCTTTGATAAGAGCAAGCTGCTCAATGGTATGCTCCGGGCCTGTGAGAAGCGCCCTGTCCCATTTGACAGGCTGGAAAGCATCGCCAACGAGATCGAGCAGACCCTTCAGAACTCCATGGACCAGGAGGTCACCTCCACCCGTATCGGAGAGATGGTGATGGAGCGGCTGAGGAAGGTGGACGAGGTCGCTTATGTGCGTTTTGCCTCGGTCTACCGGCAGTTCCAGGATATCAGCACCTTTATGGAGGAACTGAACAAGCTGCTGCAGGAGAAATAGAGCGGATATATGGAACAAGGCGCGGCCCGTACAGTTGGGCCGCGCTCTTTTTGCCGCAGGACAGATCGCGCTTTTTGTGAACCGGGCGGCCAAGAAAAGATATGCTGCTTTGTGAATAGTGACCGAATACGGGAAGAGATCACCTTCTGCTTGCAATCAGACAGATTTCTACCTATAATAATAAAATATAATGTCTAATGTCTCAGGCCGGTGCCTCTGGGCCGGGTCGGCAGATACGATTTATAGAAGCGGGGGACCTTGACGTCCTTTGCGGGAAAAGAGGGAGCAGTGTGTCTTATACGCCTCAGGAACAGCGGATTCTGGATGCGGCGCTCAATGTGATGGTCAAGCACTCCATCAGCGGGACGCGGATGCATCTGATCGCGGAGGAAGCCGGAATGGCGTCCTCCAACCTTCACTACCATTTCAAGACCAAGCAGGATCTGCTGCTGGCGCTTTTGTCCGAGATACAGGACCGGTTCGACGGCAAGCGCGAAGCTGTCATGGACCGGCCGGCCCGGAACCTGCGGGAGCGGCTGGAGGTGTTTTTCCGGCAGAAGCGGGACTTCATCCTGCAGGAGCCCCGGTATGACAAGGTGCAGTTTGACTATTGGCTTCTGGGCCAATCGGACGATACGGTGAAGAGGCTTTTCGGTACCTCTTTTGACCACTGGAGGGAGCATCTGATCCAGAGCTTTTTGGAATTTTATCCGGATATGGACCCGGAGTACGCTAAAAATCTGGCCTTCAGCCTGGTCTCCATGATGATGGGAGTCTCCATGCAGTACCTCAACGGAGACGGGGTGGATCTGGACGCCTATTTCGCACTGTGCCTGGATATGGTCATTGGAGAGATCGAGCGGCGCTATGGCCCTTCGCTGGAAAAAGAAAAAAACAGTTGACAGACAAAAGGACCGGAGACGCGGAAGGAGCCTGCGTTTCCGGTCCTTTTACCGTCCTTCCGGGGTGGGAGAACGGACATTCAGGTAAAAAGAAGCGTGCGATCGCTGTTTTCAGAAGAGATTTTCGAGGGTGAGCCGTTCTGCTTCCGCCACCAGCCGGAGCTGAGCCTCCAGGCGGGCGGAGGCCGCGGCATATTCACCCTCCTCCCGACAGCGCAGCAGGCGGAGCGTTTCCTCAAAGCCGATCTGGATCTGGTCCGCGTCGCTGTGGCACAGGACCACGTGGAGATAGGCGCTCCGCTCCGCCCAGTCCGAGCGGGCGGAACAGACCAGAGTCTCAGCCCCTTCCCACCGCTCCTCCGCAGCCAGCACTTCGGCCCGGAGGAGCCGCCGGGACAGGTCCGCAGTGAACCGGTCCAGATACCTGGCGTTGCAGAGGGCGGCAGACAGAAGAAACAGCAGAAGGGCCAGCGCAAACCAAAGCCGCTTCATGCCCCGCGTCCCTCCTTTGCCACAAAATAGACCCGTCCCAGCTCGTCCACCGAGAGAAGGAACACGTCTTCCGCCCGGGACACACTGTGCTCCGCCATCTGCCGCCGCAGCCATTCCCGGCTCAGGCCCCGCAGCTGCAGGTTGTGCTCCACCACCCGGCCATCATTGATGATGGGAAGGGGAAGGCCGGGCTCCTCCACGGTGCGTCCCATCTGCCGGGCGGTAGGGGGCTGCTCGGCCGCCTGCAGCAGCACGGAGAGCTGGCCGTTGGTCTCCAGAATGGCGTACCGGACGGTGTTCAGGTCGGTGACCCCCTTGAGGCGGAGCTCCTCCATGAGCTCGTCCAGGGTCACCCGGTTGCGGCGGAGCTCCCGTTCCATGACCCGGCCGTTTTCCACCACCACACTGGGACGGCCGCAGAGCAGGGCGCGCAGGCGCAGGCTCTTCATATTGAGTACGGAGAGGACCATGGTAAGGGCCAGCAGCGTAAGGATGGGCACCACGCCGGAGAGCAGGGGGATGCCCAGATCCTGCATGGGGACGGCGGCCAGGTCCGCGATGATGAGGGCAAACACCAGCTCGGAAGGTTCCAGTTCACCAATCTGGCGCTTACCCATGAGACGGATGCCGGCAATGATGAGAAGATACAGAATGATGGTACGCAGAAAGGCGATGACCAAAGACCACGACCTCCTTTATGATCCGTCCGGCGGCCGCCCGGGCGGCATGTTCCCTATCAGTATGACCGGGGGAGCATGCTTTATGCCGGCGCCCTTTGCACAAGCCGCCAAAATGTTCGGAGGAAGAAAAAAGAGTGGGAAGGGATATTGTCACCGGGTCCCGTTTGGGATAAAATAGGTTCCATTGGATCGGCCGCGCTGCGGCCGGCGGAGCTCTATTCTGAACAAAGGGGAAATGCATATGTCCCATCAGCTCGTGATCGTACTGGACTTCGGCGGTCAGTACAACCAGCTCATCGCCCGCCGCGTCCGCGAGTGCGGCGTGTACTGCGAGGTCAAGCCCTATACCACGCCTCTGGCCGAACTGAAAGCCATGGACCCCATCGGCTTCATCTTCACCGGCGGGCCCAATTCGGTGTATGACGAGGCGGCCCCTCATGTGGATCCCGCCATCTTTGAGCTGGGCCTTCCCGTACTGGGGATCTGCTACGGCTGCCAGCTCATGGCCCACACGCTGGGCGGCCGGGTGGTCCCCGCCCAGGAGGACACGGCCCGGGAGTACGGAAAGACGGACACCTATTATGATACCTCCTGCAAGCTCTTCCGGGGCCTGCCCGAGCAGGGCATCTCCTGGATGAGCCACAGCGACTATATGGAGAAGGTGCCTGAGGGCTTCGCCCTGGTGGCCCACAGCGACAACTGCCCCAACGTGGCCATTGCCGATGAGAAGCGGGGCTTCTACGGCGTACAGTACCACCCGGAGGTCAACCACACCCAGAACGGCTCCGACATGATCCGCAACTTCCTCTTCGGGGTGTGCGGCGCCGTGGGCGACTGGACCATGGGCGACTTCTGTAAGTCCACCGTAGCCCGGCTGCGGGAGGAGATCGGCCCCGAGGGCCGGGTGCTGCTGGCCCTCTCCGGCGGCGTGGACTCCTCGGTGCTGGCGGCCCTGCTGGCCGAGGCCATCGGCGACCGGCTGACCTGCGTCTTTGTGGACCACGGCCTGATGCGCAAGATCGAGGGCGACGAGGTGGAGCGGGCCTTCTCCAAGTGGGACGTGAACTTCGTGCGGGTGGATGCGGAGGAGCGCTTCCTGTCCAAGCTCGCCGGCGTCAGCGATCCTCAGGAGAAGCGGAAGATCATCGGCGCCGAGTTCGGCTATGTGTTCCGGGACGAGGCGGACAAGTTTCGCATCACCAAGCAGGATTTCCTGGCCCAGGGCACCATCTACCCCGACGTTATCGAGTCGGGCAAGGGCGACGCTGACGTGATCAAGAGCCACCACAACCGCCTGCTGCCCCCCGAGGTGGTGGCCCGGTTCAAGGGCGTGCTGGAGCCGCTGGACCTGCTGTTCAAAGACGAAGTCCGGGCTCTGGGCCGGGAACTGGGCCTGCCCGAGTACCTGGTCATGCGCCAGCCCTTCCCCGGCCCCGGTCTTGCCATCCGCATCATCGGCGAGGTGACCAAGCAGAAGGCCGATACCCTGCGGGAGGCCGACTTCATCTTCCGCTCCGAAATCGCCCGGGCGGGAGAGGACCGGAATCTGAGCCAGTATTTCGTGGTGCTGACCAACACCCGCAGCGTGGGCGTCATGGGCGACGGCCGCACCTACGACTATACCCTGGCCCTGCGGGCCGTCACCACCAGCGACTTCATGACCGCGGACTGGGCCCGGATGCCCTATGACCTGCTGGACCGTATCAGCGTGCGCATCGTCAACGAGGTGCCGGGCATCAACCGCATCGTGTACGACATCACCTCCAAACCCCCCGCCACAATAGAATGGGAGTAAAATTGTTCTGATTTTCAGATAAAATTAGAAAAAAGCTCTGTTTTTCTATTGAAAAAGTTGCAGAAAGAAAAAGCGAAAAATTGACAAACCTCCTCATTTTTCAAGCCAAGGTAGCCACCGTATTTTCAGAAAAATGAGGAGGTTTTGTTATGCCCAGACCGAGTGGGAAAGCTACAATCAGTTTGAAGGGAAACGCCAGGAATCTGCCCGACATTTATTTTCGTGAGTTGGTATCGCTCTATTCCAGAGATTGCCGCACAAAGGCATGAAAGAAGTTGCGATTACCAGATGGAATATGCCGCCAGAGTAACGTCCGGAGCGGTCAGCAAACTGGTCTTTTGATTGATATCTCCAGAACCATCCAACAGCGCCAACTAAAAAAGCCTGCCGCTGACGCGGCAGGTCTTTTACTAAAATATTCACAGGTCAGTCCGCAAGAATCATGCTCTCCAGTTCCGCCGCCGTATCCGCCAGGTTGTCCGCGCCGGCTTCCACCAGGGACTCCCGGGAGCGGAAGCCCCAGGTCACGCCGCAGGTGGTCATGCCGGCATTATGGCCGGTCCTGATGTCCACGCTGCTGTCGCCCACGAACAGCGTCTCCGCCGGATCGGCGCCCAGCTCCTTCATGACGCTCCGGACACCGGTGGGGTCCGGTTTTACCGGCACACCGTCCACCTTACCCCGGATCAGCTGGAATATACCAGGGAAATAGTGCTCCACGATCACCTTGCTGAATTCATCGGCCTTGTTGGAGTAGACAGCCATCTGCACACCGGCCGCTTTCAGATGGTCCAGCAGTTCCGGAATTCCGGGATAGGGCTCGGTCTTATCCATGTTGTGTGCGCCGTAGTACTCCTGAAACTGCGCCAGCGTGTTGGCCAGCAGCAGCGGACTCTGGCAGCCCTCCGGAGAGAACTGAGAGACCAGGTTGGGGATGCCGTGGCCCACCATGGCCGTGAACCGCTCCACGGAGTGCTCCGGCCAGCCGTTTCTCCGGCAGACCCAGTTACCCGCGCCCGCCAGGTCCTGGATCGTGTCCAGAAGGGTCCCGTCCAAATCGAAAATCACCGTACGATACATATAGCACCTCACATTTGATTTGATCAGTCTGTCATTTTGACTTTATTGTACCAATCGGACGGCGTTTTCTCAAGTGACGAAGAAGCCGAAAGGCGCGGCAAAAGCCGCGCCTTTTTTAGACAGTTTCCGGAAAAATGCCGGTCACAGCGGGCACTCCACCGCTCCCGCCGAAGTCAGCAGAACGGAGGCCTCAAATCCCGCCGCCT
>JALEZN010000024.1 GCA_022772585.1 Clostridiales bacterium | reverse complement strand
CGCGTATAACGGCATCCGGGTCACCCGGGTGGGGCCCGACGGGGCCGAGGGGGAGCTCACCGTGACCGAAGAGAGCCTGAATCCCATGGGGCTGGTCCACGGGGGCTGCCTGGCTGCCCTGGCGGATACCGTGTGCGGGACGGCGGCGGCCGCCTGGGGCCGGGTGGGCGTTACCATGGACTGCCGGATGGACTATCTCCGGCCTGCCTCCGGCAAAACGATCAAATGCGCGGCAGTACCCCGAAAGGTGGGCAGGACGGTGGCGGTCTACAGCGCCGAGCTCACCGACGACGGGGGAAAGACAGTGGCCATCGGCACCTTCAGCTTCTATCTGACCGGTCAGACCCTCCCCCGCTTTGAGGGACGGATGGACCGCACCGCCCGGGGCGAAAAGTGTTGAATCGAGATCAAAGAGCGGCGTCCTTTTGGACGCCGCTCTTTTCACGCCTGTTTCAGTCCTCAATGTCGGCGGCACCGATCTGGCGGCTGTTCAGAGCGAAGAGCCGCACCAGGGCGGCCAGCAGCACCAGCAGGGCGGCCAGTACCTCCTGGTCCAGCGCCCGGAGAAGGCACGGGTCGTCATCCGGGGCAGCCGCCAGCCGCGCCTGAAGAGCCAGAACGAAGAAAAACCCCAGGCTCCCCAGCGTCAGGGCCCCGACCAGCCAGCGCAGGGGCAGTAGGTCGGGGGGAGAGGCCTCCCGTCCGGCCTGCGCCTCCAGCAGGGCGTGCCGCTGGACCCAGAGCACCCGGAGGGAGAAGAGAACGGCGCACAGGATCAGAGCCAGGAAGAAAATGGACTGCTGCACGGCGGTGAGGGCGTCCTTCCCGGTGTCCTCCGCCGGCTGCGAGACGGCAGTATCCATCATTTCACCCCCTGGATATCCTATGCGCCGGCAGGAAGAGCGTGCGGAGAAAAAGACCGGAGCCCCCGTCCGGAAGGTGTCCGAACGGGGGCTCCGGCCAGAAGACAGGCAGGAAAGAGTATCGGTATCGCTTACTTCAGCAGATAGCTGTAGTTGGCGTAAACCGCGCAGATGAGCTTGCGGAGGTCCTCATACAGGCCGCAGGAGGGATCAGAGACGTCATAATCCTTCACCTGACCGGCCAGGCGGACCCGGGTCAGGCTGCCGTGAAGCTGGAGGAAGCCCTCGTTTTCGCTGTTGTTGAAGTCCTCCACGCTCCAGAAGAGGGTGAACTTATCCTTGTACGGGCGGCTGTCGTAGGGACAGAAGGTGGCGCAGTTGCCGCACTCGTTGCACATGCCGTCCACGTGGACGATCTGACGCATCCGCTTGCCGGGGACCCAAACCGCCACATTGGCACGGTTGGGGCAGACCTCGGTACAGGTCTCGCAGACGGTGGCACAGCCCAGACAGCGGGAGTCCTCGCAGGAGGAGCAGTCCTCGCAGAGCACGCCCCGCTTGCCCAGCGGCTTCTGATAGTCGGCGTTGACGTTCTTCTCCACATACTTCTCGGTGTCGAAAGCCTGGATGGCCCTGGCGGCCTTGGCGGCGCCGGCAATGGCCTCTACCACGGTGCCGGGCCCCTTCTGGCCGTCACCGATGACAAAGACGTTCTGCACGCTGGACTCCAGAGTCTCCGCGTTGACCACGGCCCTGCCCCGGTTATCCACAGACAGACCGTTGGCGGTGTAGAGGGCGGTGTCCACCTTCTCGCCCACGGCGGTGATGACGGTGCAGGCGGGGACCTCCACCACCCGGCCGGTGTCCACGGGAGAGCGGCGGCCGCTGGCGTCGGGAGCGCCCAGCTCCATCTCGTGGCAGGTGAGGATGCCGTCCTTCACGCCCACGGGGGAGAGCAGCTCACGGAACTCCACGCCGTCGGCCAGAGCCAGCTCCAGCTCCTCCTGGTCGGCGGGCATGTAGCGCCTGGTGCGGCGGTAGACCAGGGAGACCTTCTTCACGCCGGGGATGCGTTTGGCGGCCCGGGCGGCGTCCATGGCGGTGTTGCCGCCGCCGATGACCACCACGTTTTCGCCCAGACTGAGGGACTCGGGGGCCTTCTTGGCCTGCTCCAGGAACTCGATGACGTTCATCTCCTCGCCGTACTCCAGACCGGCGCTGCCCTTGCTCCAGGCGCCGGTGGCGAAGATGACGTGGGTATAGCCCTGATCGAAGAGCTCCTGGGCGCTCTTGATCTCGGTGTTGAGCACCACCTTGGCGCCCATGGCCTCCATGAGCTTCACGTCGTTGTCGATGGCGGCGTGGGAAATGCGGAACTCGGGGATGACATGGCGCACGATGCCGCCCAGGGAATCCTTGCGCTCAAAGACGGTCACGTCCACACCGGAGCGGCCCAGGAAGTAGGCTGCGGACATGCCGGCGGGGCCGCCGCCGATGACGGCCACCTTCTTGCCGGAGACGGGGGCGCCGGGCTTCAGCCCGGGCAGCAGGGCGTCAAAGCCGCCCTCGGCCGCCTTGAGCTTCTGGCCGCGGATGTAGACGCTCTCCTCATAGGCATTGCGCATGCACTTGTCCTGACAGCGGTGGGAGCAGATGGTGCCGGTGATGAAGGGCAGGGCGTTGCGGTGGGTAATGACCTCCAGGGCCTCCTCATACTTGCCCGCATTGACCAGCATCAGATAGGCCGGGATATCCTGATGGATGGGGCAGCCCTGGCGGCAGGGAGCGGTGAAGCAGTCGATGAGGGGGACCTTCTCCTCCAGCTTGCGGCTGGGGATGGGCTTCATGGGCTTCTGATAGTGACAGTCGGCAAAGAGCCGGGCCAGCAGAGCGTCCACTTTGGCCACGTCCACCCCGGCAAAGGCACCGCTCTCGGTCACGTCGAACTGGCCGGCGATCTGGGCCAGACGGTTGTAGCCGCCGGACTTGAGCATGGTGGTGGCCATGGTGACAGGCCAGATGCCGCAGTCCACCAGGTCCTTGATATTGTGGTAGTCGGCGCCGCCGGAGTAGGAGATGCGCAGCTTGCCGTCAAAGGCGTGGGAGAGCTTGCCCGCCAGAGACAGGGTCAGGGGGTACAGGGAGCGGCCGGACATATACATCTCCTCGCTGGGCAGCTCGCCGGCGGCCACGTCCACAGGGAAGGTGTTGGTCAGCTTGACGCCGAACTCCAGGCCCTTCCGGGCGCACAGCTCCATCAGGCGGCCCAGCATGGGCAGGGCGTCCTCCATCTGCAGGTCTTCGCGGAAGTGGTGGTCGTCAAACTGGATGTAATCAAAGCCCAGGGCGTCCAGCGTCTTGCGGGCAAAGTCGTAGCCCAGCAGGGTGGGGTTGCACTTGATGAAGGTGTTGAAGCCCTTGTTCTGGATCAGATGGTTGGCGATGCGCTCGATCTCGTCAGGGGGGCAGCCGTGCAGGGTGGAGATGGTCACCGACTCGCTGACCTTGGGGGAGATGGCCTTCACATAGTCCGCGTCCACGTTCTGGAATCGGTCCAGGTTGGCCAGCGTCCAGTCCATACACTCCTGCCATACGGGGGTGCCCCGGGCATCCCGCATCTCATTGAGGTATTTGTCGATCTTCCCGGACTGGATACCGGCCAGATCATAGCCCACGCTCATGTTGAACACGAAGCCGTCCGGGTCGCCCAGGCCGAATTCCCGGGCCAGGAGCTTCATGGCGAACCAGGCCTTCACATACTCGGCATAGGCCTGGGGGACGTACAGCTCGGTGGACCACTCGCAGTTGTAGCACTCGTCCGCGGCGGTGATGCAGGGCTTGGCCACGCACTTGGACAGTTCATCGCCGTCCATGATCTGCACGGTTTTGACCTCGAAGAACCGGCTGCCGCCGGCGTAGGCGGCGATCAGGTTCTGGGCCAGCTGGGTGTGGGGGCCGGCGGCGGGGCCGAAGGGGGACTCGATCTTCTCCCGGAAAATAGGACGGCCGTGGCCGCTCTCATGGCGGACGATCTTGGATACGCCGAAAATGGTGCCCTGGTTCTCATGCTCGGTGAGGATCCAGTTCATCAGATTTCCGAAGGGAATGGGACGCATGATATCGCTCATAAGTAAGACCTCCCGGTTTTGTTTCATCATTTCTCCAAACGGATATGTTCGCTTTACCTGTAAGGGGGGAGGGGCGCATGGATTATCGCAGGCGCTTGCCCGGGCGGGACCTCCCTGGGGGATTCCAAAGGGGGGGTTCCCCCCTTTGGCCCTTTTGTCCAGCCCTTTTCGGGAAAAGGACTGGCGCCGTCCGCGGAGGACGCCCGGGCGGCGAGCGCACTCCCCGACAGGAAACAAAATTTAATAAGTACAGTGGTTGAGCTCACCCCAGAGCTTTTTGGACTGCTCCATGCACCAGGCGTTGATGCGCCTTCCCCGCCCGGCGGGGCCGTGCGGGGGCCCCATATGCTTTGATCTGCGCGGGGCAAATGAATTGCCCCGGCATCAAGGTTTTGCCGTTGGCAAAACGCTTGGAGAGGACCGCATCAACGCTGCTTTGCGCATTTAATAAGTACAGTGGTTGAGCTCGCCCCAGAGCTTCTTGGACTGCTCCATGCACCAGGCGTTGATGCGCCTTTCCCGCCCGGCGGGGCCGTGCGGGGGCCCCATATGCTTTGATCTGCGCGGGGCAAATGAATTGCCCCGGCATCAAGGTTTTGCCGTTGGCAAAACGCTTGGAGAGGACCGCATCAACGCTGCTTTGCGCATTTAATAAGTA
>JALEZN010000008.1 GCA_022772585.1 Clostridiales bacterium | reverse complement strand
GATACCATTATACATACCAAATGATAAAATTATTTTACGGGTGAAGCATTGACTATTTGGCAGAGCAAACCTTGCCAGATTAGAAGTGTTTCTTATGTTCTTATTTTACGATAATTATTACAAATCAACAGTACCACGGTGGGTAATCTACCGTATCGCTCCCTATTCTGCTGACAACAGAAAAAGTAAAATATAGATGTGATGTCAATGATGTTGACAACAAATAAAATTGCGTTCGATTTGGAGCAGAAATGCGACTGATCAGTGCGTCGATACAGAGCAATCTAAAACGTAAAATGTGTTTGAAAGTAATGGTGTCCGCTGGTCACAAAATGTGTCTAATGGTAGGTCGATGCGGGAACAAGTAGCAGCTACAATAAAAAGCGCTACGGTGTTCTATTGGTCAACAGAGTGTGTCCTGTTGGAATGTCGTTCCGAACAAAGGGCTGCATTACAATTTGTTGCAGAGGCATCA
This sequence comes from Clostridiales bacterium, assembly GCA_022772585.1. Lineage (GTDB taxonomy): Bacteria > Bacillota > Clostridia > Oscillospirales > Oscillospiraceae > Pseudoflavonifractor_A. The sequence goes on along the minus strand of JALEZN010000008.1, from coordinate 36,143 downwards.
ATGTTATTGATAGATACTTTCAATGATAGGCAGTAAAAACTTCGTTCAGTATGTTGTAAGCTGATGATGTGAATTGTGCCAATAGACCCAAGAGATCGGGGGATTAGACCTACGAGGTCATAAAATATTGTTTGGATTAGCGTGTCATTTTAATTGTGGAGATTTCCCCAATGGGGAAAATTTGTTCCCTATTAGTCAATCTACAACGAGTGGGTTCTTCGATAAAATGATTTTGTATAGCAACCCAACCTACTGGGGTGTAAAAAGAAATGTTGAAGCTCATCGAGCAGGTATTTTCGATCTAATATCTGTAGATTCATCATAGAAAAAGCCGTCCTGATGTGATACAATGTGGATGTCACATCGAGACTCCTTTTGAATGAAAGGAGATCGAAATTGAGCGAAAAAAGAAAAGATAACAAAGGCCGTATCCTGAAAACAGGAGAAAGTCAGAGAAAGGATCTGATCTATCAGTACAGGTACACGGATTTCCGTGGCAAAAGACAATGCGTTTACGCATCCACTTTGCAGGAGCTTCGCCAGAAAGAAAAAGAAATTCAGAAGCAGATTGATGATGGCATTGACTATGAAGCAGGACAGATTGCGGTAATTGAGCTGTTGGAGAAGTACATCAGCTTGAAGAAGGGCGTTCGTTACAACACACAGGTTGGTTATCATTTTGTTTTGAATCTGGTCAAGAAAGAGGATTTTGGCTATCGCAAAATCAGCACCGTCAAGGCATCTGATGCCAAATAGTGGTTTGCAAAGCTACAAAAGGACGGCAGAGGTTACAGTACCATTACCAGTGTACGTGGCGTGGTGAAGCCCGCCTTCCAGATGGCTTGCGATGAGGATGCAGTCAGAAAAAATCCATTCATCTTCAAGCTGACAGATGTTGTGGCGAATGATACGGTGTCGAGAGTTGCGCTTACTGAAGAGCAGTTGGCGATCTGGATGAAGTTCATTGAGGGAGACAATACTTACCACAAATACTACGATGAGTTTGTGGTGCTTCTGGAAACTGGTATGAGAGTCAGCGAGTTTTGCGGTCTGACCCGAAAGGACCTGGACTTCAAAAATCGCAGAATCCGTGTGGATCATCAGTTGGTTCGTGAGCGTAGTGGTAAATACTACGTTGAGGAAACCAAGACGAGCAGCGGATGCCGCTATCTGCCGATGACCGATGCGGTGTATGACGCTCTGAAAAAGATATTGGAGCGCCGTCCAAAGGTCAAGACGGAACCTATGATTGATGGCTACAGCGGATTTATCATGCTGGACAAGAACGGTAATCCTAAGGTCGCACTTCACATCGAAAATGAGATGCGATGGGCGATGAAGAAGTACAAGAAGCTCCATCCCGACACCCCTCTGCCGCATATCACCCCTCATGTGTTCCGACACACTTTCTGCACGAACTATGCAAACGATGGCATGGACATTAAAAACCTACAGTACCTGATGGGTCACTCTGATGCTGGTGTCACACTCAATGTTTACACTCACGCAAGCTACACACATGCTGCGGAGCAGATGGCGAAGATTTCGCAGTTTCGCCAGCCCCCTGATTCCCAAAAAGACAGGGAGGTTGCTGTTGGATAAACAGCAAATATGGTGGTAGTATCTTAAGAATACTACACCAATCACTACACCACCAAGTGGTGTAGTTACATAGATTTATAGAGACTTATGAAAAATGGAAGAAAAACCGAAAGTCTGAAAAACTCAGTAAAATCAAGGGTTTGAAGACTTCTGGAGGAATATAGAGATTATGATAAAAGTGCTTTTTATTTGCCACGGCAACATCTGCCGCAGCCCGATGGCGGAATTTGTGATGAAGGATCTGGTGAAAAAAGCCGGGCTGGAGGACTGTTTTTCCATCGCCTCCGCCGCCACCAGCACGGAGGAGATCGGCAATCCGGTCTATCCTCCCGCCCGCCGCAAACTGGCCGAGCACGGCATCAGCTGCGCCGGCAAGACGGCCCGGCAGATGACCCGCCCGGACTACGACGCCTATGACCTGCTCATCGGCATGGACGGCGCCAACCTGCGCAATATGCGCCGCCTCTCCGGGGGCGACCCGGCGGGAAAGTGCTCCCTGCTGCTGGACCACACCGGCCGCCCCGGCGATGTGGCCGACCCCTGGTATACCGGGGATTTCGACGCCACCTGGCGGGACGTGCTTTCCGGATGCCGCGCCCTGCTGGAGGAGCTGGCCCCAGGGCAGGCCTGACCCGCGCCTGTTTTTCCACCCCGCCCCGAAAGGATGTGTACACCGTGATCTACGCCACAGGAGATACCCACGGCTGCTTTCAGCGCTTCTCCACGCGGAACTTTCCCGAGCAGCGCTCCATGAGCCGGGAGGACTATGTCCTTGTGCTGGGTGATTTCGGCGGTCTGTGGGACAACTCTCCCGAGTCCCGGCACTGGCTGGACTGGCTGGAGAAGAAGCCCTTCACGCTCCTTTTCGTGTGCGGGAACCACGAGAATTACGACCTGCTGTATGCCCTCCCTACAGAGGAATGGCACGGCGGCCTGGTGCGCCGTGTGCGGGAAAACGTCCTCCACCTGGCCCGGGGGCAGGTGTTCTCCATCGAGGGGCACACCTTTTTCACCATGGGCGGCGCCCGGAGCCACGACATCAAAGACGGCGTCCTCTCCCCCGACCGCCCGGACTTCCGCCGGGAAAAGCGGCGGCTGGACCGGCTGCGGGCCGAGTACCGCGTGGAGCACCAGAGCTGGTGGAAGGAGGAGATGCCCTCCCCCGCCGAATATGACGCCGCCAGGAAGGCGCTGGAAGCGCGTGACTGGAGCGTTGATTACATCCTCACCCACTGCGCTCCTACCAGCGTGGCCAAAGCCATCTGTCCGGACTATGAGGCGGATGAGCTCACCGGCTTTCTGGAGGAGGTCCGCGGGCGGGCCCGTTTCCGGTATTGGCTCTTCGGCCATTACCATGACAATCGCTCTCTGGATGGGAAATACATCCTCCTCTGGGAGCAGATCGTCCGGGTGTTGTGATTCGGGATCCCATCCGCGCATTGTCATAAGTGCTGAATTTTTCGAATCAGAGCTTGCTTTTTTTGCTCCCGTGTCGTATACTCTTCTTAAGACTTTGGCGGCTCTCCCCCGCCGCCGGTATCGGAGCTTGAGAAAGGAAGGTATCCCTTATGGAGAAAACGAAGATCCTGCTGATTTGCGGCAGTCCCCGTCCCAAGAGCAAATCCGCTACTTACGCCGGCCTGCAGGCCGCCATGGAGGGCGCCCAGGCCGTGGAGGGCGTGGAGGTGGAGCTGGTGGAGCTCTTCCGCCGTAAGATCGCCCCCTGCATCCACTGCAACAAGTGCCTGCGGGACGATTCCGACCGCTGCACCGTGTTCCACGACGACATGGACGAACTTTACGACAAGTTCTTCCAGGCCGACGGCATCATCATCGGCTGCCCGGTGTACGACATGAACGTCACCGCCCAGCTGGCCCAGTTCTACAGCCGCTTCCGCTCCTCCTGGAAGCTGAGCGTTGATGATCCCACCTTCTTCCAGTACAAGGTGGGCGCCGCCCTCACCGTGGGCGGTACCCGCAACGGCGGCCAGGAGAACGTGATCCGCTCCATCACCAACATCTTCGCCACTCACGGCATCAACATCTGCACCTGCGGCGGCGGCGTGTACGGCGGCGCCATGCTGTGGAGCCCCGGCAACGGCTCCGGCATCATGGATGACCCCACCGGCATCGCCAACTGCAAGGCTCTGGGCGAGAAGGTGGCCCAGGTGGCCAAGGCCCTGAAGGCCGGCCGGCCCAGCGTCTGATCTGATCAAACAAATATGAAACAAAGCGCGTCCGCCGTTTTCACACGGCGGACGCGCTCTTTTTCCTTTTAAACGGTCTATTTGTCTCCGTCTCCGGCCTTCTCTGCTTCTTTCTGCCGGAGCACCGCGTCCCGCATGGCGATGGTCTCCTCCAGTGTCCGGGCCGGGCGGGCATTGATGCGGGCGCTCCACTCCTCTGCCCAGCCGGCGATCTCCTTCAGTCCCTCCTCGCTGAGGGGGAAATACCGTTTCTCCTCCACGGTGCTGAATTCATAGCCCCAGGGGCCCTCCCAGACCTGGGCTGCCAGGTTATCCTCCTCCGGGTCCACCCGGTAGCGCATTCGCCCGTCGCTGGCCGTCCAGAAGTTCCCGTTCTGAAAATGGGAGAGGACCGGTAAATAAAGCTCCGCCATGTCCGCCACTCCTTTGTTCCTGTTTACCAAGATGATACCATATTTACCGCCGGAAAACAACGCTCCGCCCCATTCCGGACGGCGCACAAAAGGTCCCCGGCGGCCGCGGCCGCCGGGGACCTTGCTCTTTCATGAACGCTCAGTTCTCCGCATAGCGGGAGAGGAACTGGCGGGTCCGCTCCTCCCGGGGGTGCTCGATGACCTGCCGGGCGGGACCCTGCTCCACGATGACGCCGCCGTCCATAAAGATGACCTGGTCGGCCACATCCCGGGCAAAGGCCATCTCGTGGGTGACGATGACCATGGTGGTCTTTTTCTCAGCCAGGCTGCGGATGACCCGCAGCACCTCGCCGGTGAGCTCCGGGTCCAGCGCCGAGGTGGGCTCGTCAAAGCAGAGCACGTCCGGGTGCATAGCCAGCGCCCGGGCGATGGCCACCCGCTGCTGCTGGCCGCCGGAGAGCTGGTGGGGATAGTGGTCGGCACGGTCGGACAGCCCCATCTGGGCGAGGAGCTCTCTGGCCTGCTCCTCGATCTCCGCCAAAATCTGCTTCCGGTTGGCCTTATAATCAGGCCGCTCCTGGGCCAGCAGCTCGCTGGCCAGGGTCACGTTCTTCAGCGCCGTATACTGGGGAAAGAGATTGAAGGACTGAAAGACCAGCCCGAAGTGGAGCCGCTTCCGCCGCACCTCGGCGTCCCGCTGGGTGGCCGGGTCGGCAGCGTCAAAGAGCAGCTCGTTTTTCACCGAGATGGTGCCCGCGTCCGGGGTCTCCAGGAAATTCAGGCAGCGCAGCAGCGTGGTCTTGCCCGAGCCGGAGGAGCCGATGATGGCCAGGGCCTGCCCCTCCTCCAGGGTAAAGCTGATATCCTCCAGCACCCGGGTGGCGCCAAAATGCTTTTCGATATGGGATACTTCCAGAACAGACATGTCAGCGCCTCCTTACTTAAAATAGTCCAGCTTCTTCTCGAACCAGCCGAAGAGCAGGGTGAGAAGGCCGTTGACCACCAGATAGAACACGGCGGTGTAGAACAGGGGCCAGATCATGCCTTTTTTGATAAAGGACTCGCCCATCCAGATGATCTCGTACACCGAGATGACCCGCACCAGGGCAGTATCCTTCACCAGGGTGATGAACTCGTTGGACATGGGTGGCACGATGCGCTTGATGACCTGGAGCAGGGTAATCTTGAAAAAGATCTGGCTCCTGGTCATGCCCAGGACCTGGCCGGCCTCATACTGCCCCCGGGGCACGCTCTGGATGCCGCCCCGGAAGATCTCGGAGAAATAGCAGGCGTAGTTGATGACGAAGGACACCAGCGCCGCCGTGAACCGGGGCAGGAGAGGCAGATGGAACAGAAGGCCGGGACCGTAGAAGATGATGAGGATCTGGATCATCAGAGGCGTACCCCGGATGACCCATACCACCGTCTTTACCAGCGCCCGCAGCGGGGTGAAGCGGCTCATGGAGCCGAAGCTGATCACCAGGCCCAGGGGCAGGGCGAAAACCAGCGTCAGTGCAAAGAGCTCCAGCGTGGTCACCAGGCCCTTCAGGAGCGTAATCGTAACAGTCGCAAGCATGGCGGACACCTTTCTTATATCCGGGAAAAGGCAGAGAGCGTCTGGGCTCTCTGCCTGTTCGTTTCCCTAAAGATGATCGTTCAGTCTTTACTTCTCGATGATGGACTCCTGCACACCGTAGGTGGTGGCGGTCTCCATCACGGTACCGGCGTCATAGGCTTCCTTCCAGAAGCTGTTGAAGGCATCCGCCAGATCGGAGCCCTTGCGGAAGGCCACGCCGTATTCCTCGCTGTTGAGCTGCACGGTGTAGGTCAGGTCGGGATAGCTGGTGCCCTCGCCGATCATGGCGCCGGCCATCAGCAGGTCGATGACACAGGCGTCAGAGGCGCCGGAGGCCACTTCCATCAGGGCGTCGGCCTGGGTCTGCTTGGCCACGTAGGGCAGATTGAGCTCGTCCAGCTGCTCGGCGCCGGCGGAGCCGTTCTCCACGGCAAAGCTCAGGCCGCTCAGGCTCTCCACGGTCTGGTAATCAGCGGCCCTGTCGGCGGCCACCACTACCACCTGGCCATTGTTGCAGTAAGGCTCAGAGGTGGCGGCGCCGGCCTTCACCTCTTCGGTGAGGGTCATGCCGTTCCACACGCAGTCGATGCCCTTGGTCTCCAGCTCCATGAGCTTGTTGTCCCAGTTGATCTCCAGGAACTCCACCTGGACGCCCAGGCTCTCAGCGAAGGCCCTGGCCATGTCGGCGTCAAAGCCGATCCACTCGCCGGCGTCATTCTTGTAGTCCATGGGCTCGAAGTCGGTCATACCCACCACCAGGGTGCCCTTGTCCTTCACATAGGCCACATCGCTGTCAGTGACCTTGATATCGGTAGGGGCGTCGGTACCGCCGATGGGCGCTTCACTGGGCTTGGCGGCCTGACCGCCGGAGCAGGCGGCCAGTGAGAGCCCCATAGCCCACGCCAGGGCCAGGGCAAGCAGTTTCTTCTTCATATGCGATTCCTCCGTAAGTACATGTTAATGCGGCTCACTGCCGCGGCGTTGCTTTAGTATATTAACATATTGAAGAGGTTTTGTGAAGGGGGAACCGCGATTTTTTCAATTTCTTTTTTTCCGCGGGACTCCATCTCATTTTTTTGCCGGAAAACCGCATCCTGCAGGACACAGGACATACCTTTAAAAACAGAAAGCGGAGCGTTCCGCCGCTCCGCTTTCTGTCCTTATTCTTCTTTCAGCAGCGTCCGGGCCTTCTCCCACTCCTCGGGACGGTTGGCGTTAAAGAGGGACCGCTCTAGGTCGAAGCCGGTCAGCTCTCCCTCGTCCACATAGGCCACGGTCACAAAAGGGAACAGCCCCTTGACAAAGGAGCGCCGTCCCTCCTCCAGGCTTCTGGTGACCACAGGCAGGCAGGTCCTCCGGTACAGGGCGAAAAGGGGCTCCACCCGTCTGTCGGTCCGGCGGATGATGCACACGTCGGCCTCTCCCATTCGTCCGGCCAGGAGCCGGGCCAGTCCCTCGTCACCGAAGGGCATGTCCACCGCCGTCAGGAACACCGCGTCCCCCTTCAGGGCGGTAAGGGCGGCTTCCAGCCCTGCCATGGGACCGGCGCCGGGATGGAGGTCGAACAGGGCAGGTACCCCTGCCGGCAGGGGCCGCTCCTCCGTCCCCACCGCCACGGCCACGCCGCCGAATACGTTCCGCCAGCGCTCTACGCCCCGCTCCAGCAATGTACCGCCCTCCACCGGCAGAGCGCCTTTATCTCTTCCCATCCGGCTGGATCTTCCGCCGGTAAGGATCACTGTCGTAACATTCAATCCCGGGACCTCCTTGTCCGCGCACCCCCAATATTGGAGATGCGCGCCTGTCTGCGCTCTCTTCATTTTAGCAGGCTCCGCCGGGCCTGGCAAGTTTTTCCCCTCCGAATAGAACCCCCGTTTTTTCCATATCCTCTACATTGTAAAACACAGCGATCCAACCTTTGTACTTGTACTGGAGGAACTGCCATGAAAAAACTGGCCGCGGCCCTGCTGGCCGCTTCCCTGTTGGTCCTCCCCGCCGCCGCGGTGTCCGGCGCCCCTCAGGTGGAGGCGGGCGCCGCCGTGCTGATGGAGAAGGAGACCGGCGCCATCCTCTATGAGGATCACGCCCACGACAAGCTGGAACCCGCCAGCGTCACCAAGGTGATGACCCTGCTGCTGGTCATGGAGGCCGTGGACAGCGGCCGCCTTTCCCTGGACGATATGGTGACAGTATCGGCCCATGCCGCCTCCATGGGCGGTTCTCAGGTCTATCTGAAGGAAAACGAGCAGATGTCGGTCAATGACATGCTCAAGGCCGTCACCGTGGTGTCGGGCAACGATGCCGCCGTGGCCCTGGCCGAGCATCTCTGCGGCAGCGAGGAGGGCTTTGTGGACAAGATGAACCAGCGTGCCGCCCAGCTGGGCATGGCGGACACCTGCTTCGTCAACTGTACCGGCCTGCCCGCCCCCGGACACCTTACCTCGGCCCACGATATCGCTGTTATGAGCCGTGAGCTCCTGTGCCATCCCAAGATCAAGGAGTACTCCACCATCTGGATGGACTCCATCCGGGATGGGGCCTTCCAGCTCTCCAACACCAACAAGCTCATCCGTTTCTATGAGGGGGCCACCGGGCTCAAGACCGGCTCCACCGACGCGGCGGGCTACTGCCTCTCGGCCACCGCGGAACGGGACGGCATGGAGCTTATCGCCGTGGTGCTCAAATCCCCCACCTCCGCCCAACGCTTTGAGAGCGCCAAAAGCCTCCTGAATTTCGGCTTTGCCAATTACACTCTGATGGATGTGTGTCCCGCCCAGGCCCTGCCCCCCGTCCAGGTGCTGCTGGGACAACGGGAGACAGTCCAGCCCCGGCTGTCCCAGTCCAGCCGCATTCTGGTGGAACGGGACCAGGTCAATGCGGTGACCACCGAGCTGGAGCTGTGTGAGGACGTGGAAGCCCCGGTGGAGGAGGGGCAGATTCTGGGCCGGATGGTGGTCCGGGTAGGAGAGGAGGAGCGGCAGACCATTCCCATCGTCGCAGAGGAGGCTGTTGCCCGCATCACCATACCGGGTATTTTTTTACAATTTCTTTCCCATCTCTTTATGGCGGCCTGATTCTCGGGGAGAGAGCGTTTTATTTCGCTCTCTCCCCAGCTTTTTGCCCACTTTTTTCTCCCTTTTGTTCTCTTAAGCGTTTCATGGAAGAGACAGTGCCACGGCCTTGACGCTCCCAAATTTATGTTGTATAATTTATACAAATAGGTGAGAAAGACTCCTATTGCTTATTATCACCTATGACAACAAAAAACATCCTTTTTCTACTTTATCCGGGTGTTTTTTTGCCAAGGAGAGAATGCCTATGAATCAGCCCTCAATGCTTCCCCCCGCCTTGACCTCTTTTCTGAACGGACAATCCGTCCGTGCGCAGGAATATCTGGGGTCTCACGCCGAATGCCGGGACGGTACGGACGGTTATGTGTTCCGGGTGTGGGCGCCCCGTGCGGAATCGGTGGCCGTCATGGGAGATTTCAACGAGTGGAATGTTTCCGACCATCCCATGTCTCCCATCGGCGGCGGCGTGTGGGAGGGGTTCGTGCCCGGCCTGCAGCGGTTTGATACTTATAAATACGCCGTCCATACCCGGGACGGCCGGGTCCTGGCCAAGGCCGATCCCTATGCCTTCCACGCTGAGACCCGCCCCGGCACCGCCTCCAAGCTCTATGAACTGGGCAGCTACCAGTGGGGCGACGACGGCTGGCTGGCGTGGCGCAAAAAGAACCCTGTTTACCACCGCCCGCTGAATATCTATGAAGTCCATCTGGGCTCCTGGCGCCGCACAGGCGAGGACGAGTTTCTCAGCTACCGGGAGATGGCCCGGTATCTGGTGCCCTATGTGAAGGAGATGGGCTTCACCCATGTGGAGCTGCTTCCCGTCACCGAGCATCCGCTGGACGCCTCCTGGGGTTACCAGTGCACCGGTTATTTCGCGGCCACCAGCCGCTTCGGCACCCCCGACGACTTCATGTATCTGGTGGACCAGCTCCATCAGGCCGGCATCGGCGTCATTCTGGACTGGGTGCCAGCCCACTTCCCCAAGGACGCTTTCGGCCTATATGAATTTGACGGCACCCCCTGCTATGAGTACGCCGACCCCCGCAAGGGCGAGCACGCCGACTGGGGCACCCGGGTCTTTGACTACGGCCGCAACGAGGTCCGCTCCTTCCTTTTCTCCTCTGCCCTGTTCTGGCTGGAGCAGTACCATATCGACGGCCTGCGGGTGGACGCGGTGGCTTCCATGCTCTATCTGGACTATGGCCGCAGCGGCGGCGCATGGTGCCCCAACGTATTCGGCGGCCACGAGAATCTGGAGGCGGTGGACTTCCTCCAGAAGCTCAACGGGCACATCTTCCTGGACCACCCCGACGTGATGATGATCGCCGAGGAGTCCACCGCCTGGCCCCGGGTATCCCACCCGGTGGGCGAGGGCGGCCTGGAGGGCGGCCTGGGCTTCAACCTGAAGTGGAACATGGGCTGGATGAACGACATCACCCACTACATGAAGCTGGACCCCTATTTCCGGCAGTTCAACCACAGGGACATCACCTTCTCCCTGATGTACGCCTTCTCCGAGAATTTCGTGCTCCCCCTCTCCCATGATGAGGTGGTGCACATGAAGGGCTCCCTCATCGGCAAGATGCCGGGCACCGACGAGGAAAAATTCCCCGCCGTGCGGGCCTTCTATACTTATATGCTCACTCACCCGGGCAAGAAGCTGATCTTCATGGGCTCCGAGTTCGGCCAGTTCCACGAGTGGAAGTTCGACCACTCCCTGGACTGGCACCTGCTGGACCCGGAGCAGGATTACGCCCAGCGCCACATCCAGCTTCAGGGCTTCTTCCGCTCGGCCAACCAGTTCTACCTGGCCCACCCCGAGCTGTGGGAGCTGGACTTCTCCTGGGAGGGCTTCCAGTGGGTCTGCGCCGATGACAACCAGGCCAACTGCGCCTCCTTCCTCCGCAAGGACAAAAAGGGACATTTCCTGCTGACCATCTGCAACTTCTCCCCCATCCACCGGGAGGGCTACCGCCTGGGCGTGCCCGACCCCGGTCGGTATGAGGTGGTCTTCAACACCGACGACGAGGCCTTCGGCGGAGCCGGTCTGGGCGACCGCGAGCCCATCAGGTCGGAGTATGTTCCCTGTCACGGCATGGAGCAGTCCATCACCATTGACCTGCCTCCCATGAGCGCGGTCATCCTGCGCTGCGCCAAGAAGTTCCCCCGGCACCGCAAAAAGGAGGATATTGCCCTCAAGGAAAAGCCCGCGGCCAAGACGGCCAAGGCAGCCAAAAAGCCCGCCAAGACAGCTGCCGGGAAAACCGCCAAAAAGGCCGCCCCCAAGAAAGAAAAAGCCTGAGGTCTCCCCAGGCAATATAGAACCGCTGACAGAAGAGAGGAGTTGTATATCCGCTGACAAAGCCGGGCCGCGGCGCGGCCCGGTCTGGCCGGGAGAGGGATCTGGCCAGGCAAGTACAAATAACGCTAGAGGTGAACGTGTTATGAAAAAGGAATGTGTCGCCATGCTTCTGGCTGGCGGGCAGGGCAGCCGTCTCTATGCTCTGACCAGCCACGTGGCCAAGCCCGCCGTACCTTTCGGCGGAAAGTACCGTATCATCGACTTCCCGCTGTCCAATTGCGTCAACTCCGGTATCGACACCGTGGGCGTGCTGACCCAGTACCGCCCGCTGGAACTCAACGCCTATCTGGGCAACGGCCAGCCCTGGGACCTGGACCGTTCAGACGGCGGCGTCCATATCCTCCCGCCCTACATGCGGGAGGGCGAGCAGGGCACCTGGTACAAGGGCACTGCCAACGCCATCTATCAGAACATGGGCTTTATCGAGCTCTATGACCCGGACTATGTGGTCATATTGTCGGGCGACCACATCTACAAGATGGACTATTCCAAGATGCTGGCCCAGCACAAGGCTACCGGCGCCGCCTGCACCATCTCGGTGCTGGAGGTCACGCTGGAGGAAGCCACCCGCTTCGGCATCATGAACGTGGACGAGAACGACGTCATCTACGAGTTCGAGGAGAAGCCCAAGCATCCCAAGAGCACCCTGGCCTCCATGGGCATCTACATCTTCACCTGGTCCAAGCTGAAGGAATACCTGATCGCCGACGAGGCCGATGAGAAGAGCTCCAACGACTTTGGCAAGAACATCATCCCCGCCATGCTGAATAACCAGGAGAAGCTGGTGGCCTACCGCTTCAAGGGCTACTGGAAGGACGTGGGCACCATCGACTCCCTGTGGGACGCCAACATGGATATGCTCTCCCCCGACAACGGCATCGACCTGTATGATACCGAGTGGCCCATCTTTGCCCGTACGCCCACCAAGCCGCCCCACTTCACCAGCCCCAGCGCCCGCCTTTCCCACTCCATGGTCACCGGCGGCTGCGAGGTCTACGGCAATGTGGAAAACTCGGTGCTTTTCCACTCGGTCATCGTGGAGGAGGGCGCCAAAGTGCGCTACTCCATCCTCATGCCCGGCACCGTAGTCAAGGCAGGGGCCGTAGTGGAATACGCAATCGTGGCGGAAAATACCGTCATCGGCCGGAATGCCCGGGTGGGTACGCCGCCCACACCGGAGAGCGCCGACCAGTGGGGCGTTGCCGTCATCGCCCAGAACCTGGAGATCGGTGACGGTGCGGTGGTCCCCGCCAAAGCCATGATCACCACCAATGTGAAAGGAGGCGATGAGAGATGACCAACAGCCTGCACGGCATCATCTTTGCCTATCGCTCCAATCCCGACCTGCGTGAGCTGACCCAGCCCCGCAACACCTGCTCCGTCCCCTACGGCGGGCGCTACCGCGTGGTGGATTTCATGCTCTCCAATTTTGTCAACGCCGGAATCACCGACGTGGGCCTCATCGCTCACGCCAATTACCAGTCTCTGCTGGATCATGTGGGCTCCGGCAAGGATTGGGACCTCTCCCGCAAGCACGGCGGCCTGCGCATCCTGCCCCCCTTCAGCTATGCCGACAAGCGGGGCGACGGCAATTACCACGGCCGCATGGATGCCCTGGCCGGTGTCTATTCCTACCTCCAGAACATCCGGCAGGAATACGTGGTGCTGGCCGGAGGCGACCTAGCTGTCAATCTGCCTATTGCCGATATTTTTGACTCCCACATCCGGAGCGGCGCCGACGTCACCGCCGTGTGCACCTCCGTCCTGAAGGGCCTGCCCCGCAACTGCGACTACTTCACCGCGGACGCCGACGGCTTTGCCACCGACGTGGCTGTCCATCCCACCGAGGCCGCCGGCCTGGAATCCCTGGAAGTGTACATCATGAGCAAGAAGCTGCTCCTGAACCTGGTGGACCACTGCGCCGCCCACAATATTTCCTCCCTCAGCCACGGCGTGCTCCAGTCCATCATCCACACCCACAGGATCCATATCTACCAGTTCGACGGTTATGCCGCCCGGCTGCAGTCGGTCTCCGGCTATTTTGCCCGCAGCATGGAGCTGCTGGACCCCGCTGTCCGTGCCCAGCTCTTTGTGGACGACCGGCCCATCAAGACCAAGGACCAGTCCAACCCGTCCACCTATTACGGCCCTGACGCCAAGTCCATCAACTCCCTGGTGGCCGACGGCTGCGTCATCGAGGGTGAGGTGGAAAACTGCATCCTCTTCCGCGGCGTGCGGGTGGAGAAGGGCGCCCGGGTATCTCACTGTGTGCTCATGCAGGGCACTGTCATCCAGGAAAATGCCGTACTCAAGTACACCATTACCGATAAAAACGTCCGCGTGACCCCCGAACGGATGCTTATGGGTCACTCCACCTATCCTTTAGCCATTGCCAAGAACGAAATCGTATAGGAATTTGACATTATATCCTGCATGAAGCGAGAGACGAAGCTGTTTTTTCAACACTTCGTCTCTCGCCCTACCCGGAACCTTCTGTTATACTGGAGATACATCTCTTCTCATTCATTTTAACCACGCGCTTAAAATGAATGTGCACTGTACTGTGTGAAAGGAGCGTCCCCCCTTTATGAATATTTTCTTTGCTTCTTCTGAGGTAGCCCCCTTCATCAAGACCGGCGGACTGGCCGATGTGGCCGGCAGCCTGCCCAAGGCTCTGGCCGCCCTAGGCCATGACGTGCGCGTCATCCTGCCCCTCTACGAGGGCGTTGGTCAGGAGTGGCGCGACCAGATGACCTATCTGTTCCATTTCCATGTTACCCTGGCCTGGCGCACCCCCTACTGCGGCATCTTCGAGTTGAAGAAGGACGGCGTGACCTATTATTTTGTGGACAACGAATACTACTTCAAGCGTGCCGGCCTGTACGGCCACTATGATGACGCAGAGCGCTTCGCCTTCTTCTCCCGCGCCGTGGTGGAGACTCCCGCCCATCTGGATTGGCACCCCGATGTGCTCCACTGCAACGACTGGCAGACCGCCCTGTCCACCATCTACCTGCTGGAGGAGCGGACCCGGGTGCCTCAGCTCTATGGTACCAAGTCGGTCTTTACCATCCACAACATCGAGTACCAGGGCCGCTACGGCCGGGACCTGATGGTGGACCTCTTCGGCCTCAACGAGGGCTATTTCAACGAGCACATGCTGGCCTACCACGGCGATATCAACCTGATGAAGGGCGCCATCTACGCCTCCGATTATGTGACTACCGTGTCCCCCACCTATGCCGTGGAGCTCCAGTATCCCTTCTATGCCCACGGCCTGGAGGGCGTCATCGGCGACAACCGGCACAAGATCCGCGGCATCCTCAACGGCATCGACACCGCCCTCTACGATCCCGCCGCTGACCAGGGGCTGGCCGCTCCCTTCTCCGCCGACGACCTGAGCGGCAAGGCCGTCTGCAAGACCGCCCTGCAGCGGGCTGTGGGTCTGCGTGAGGACCCCAATGTTCCCATCATCGCCTGTGTCTCCCGCCTGGTCAAGCACAAGGGCTTTGACATGGTCACTGCCGCCATCCACGACATCATGGCCATGAATGTACAGATGGTGGTCCTGGGCACCGGCGACTGGAATTATGAGGAGGCTTTCCGTCACGCCCAGGCCCAGTATCCCGGCCGCTTCTCGGCCAACATCATGTATTCCGGCGCCCTGTCCACCGCCATCTACGGCGGCGCCGACCTGTTCCTTATGCCCAGCGAGGCCGAGCCCTGCGGCCTGAGCCAGATGATCTCCATGCGCTATGGCACCCTGCCCGTGGTGCGTGAGACCGGCGGCCTGAAGGATTCGGTCCGTCCCAACGGTGTGGCGGGAGCCACCGGCTTCACCTTCGCTGACATCAATGCCCATGACATGGTGTGGGTCCTGAACTCCGCTGTGGACCTCTACTACAACAACAAAGAGGCCTGGAAGTCCATCCAGCACACTGCCATGACTGCCGACTTCTCCTGGAACCACTCCGCTCAGGATTACCTCCAGGTCTACCGCTGGGTCACCAACTACGAGGAAAGCGTCCCTTTTGAGGAGCCGGCTCCGGCGCAGGAAATCCCTGCCGCGGAGCCTGTGGCTGAGCCCGCCGCCGGGCCTGTGACCGAAACCGCCGATGCTCCCGTCGAGCCCGAGGCGGCGCCTGTGACCGAAACCGCTGATGTCCCTGCCGAGCCCGAGGCGGCGCCTGTGGCCGAGGCCGAGCCCGCCGCGAAAAAGCCCGCTGCCAAGCGCACCGCCAAAAAGGCCCCGGCAGAGAAGGCCGCCGCTCCCAAGCGGACCAGCAAAAAGGCTCCTGCCAAGAAGGATGCGGCCGAAAAGAAGCCCCGCGCTCCCCGCAAAACCGCCGCAAAAAAGAAACCAGAAGCGGAAAAATAAATTTTATACTGGCGATTTTACGAATTTTCTCCTGTTTATCCCCTGTTTCGTACATTTTGTACAGTCAGAATGTGGAAGAAACCATTGACCTGAGCGCCAGCACGTGATAAACTGTGAGCCCGCGGCCGGGATCTCCCCCGCCCGCGGGTTCTTTCTCCGTACTCCGGCGGCGTCCGGACAGCCATTCCCCGTGCCCGGCAAACGCCCTGCACTACAAATTCTTGGAGGTCGATCTCCCATGCATCAATATACAAAAAAAGAGCTTATGGACCTGATCACAGGCAAGCTGCGCCGGAATTTCGGCCGTGATGTGGATGAGGCCACCACCCAGCACATGTTCAAGGCCTGCGCTCTGGTCCTGCGCGATATCATCTCCGAGCGCCAGATGAGGACCCAGGACATGGTGGAGAATACCCATGCCCGCCAGGTCCACTATCTGTCGCTGGAATTCCTGATGGGCCGCTCCCTGATGAAAAACGCATACAACCTGGGGGTGGTGGAGCCCCTGAGAGAGGCTATCGAGGGTCTGGGCTTCTCCGCCTCCGACCTCTTCGAGGCCGAGCCCGACGCCGGTCTGGGCAACGGCGGCCTGGGCCGTCTGGCCGCCTGCTATCTGGACTCCATGACCACTCTGGGCATCCCCGCCACCGGCTATTCCATCTGCTACGAGCTGGGCATCTTCAAACAGAAGATCGTGGACGGACAGCAGGTGGAGCTGGCCGACAACTGGCTGGGCCTGGGCGACGCCTGGCTCATCCCCAAGATGGACGAGGTGGAGGAGGTCCGCTTCGGCGGCCGGATTGAGGACGTGTGGGACGCCCGCGGCAATCACTCCATCCATCATACCGGCTACACCTCCGTGCTGGCCGTGCCCAAGGACATGGAGATCGCCGGCTTCCGCACCGAGCACGCCAATACCCTCCGCCTGTGGGACGCCAAAAGCCCCACGCCGGTGGATATGTCCCTCTTCTCCCGGGGCGAGTATCTCAAGGCGGTGGAACAGCAGGCCATGGCCGAGACCATCTCCAAGATCCTCTACCCCGAGGACAATCACTACGAGGGCAAGTCCCTGCGCCTCAAGCAGCAGTATTTCTTCGTGTCCGCCACCGTGCAGTCCATCGTGCGCAAGCACCGGGCCCAGTACGGCACCCTGCGGAATTTCCACCTCAAACACGTCATCCAGATCAATGACACCCACCCCACCCTGGTCATCCCCGAGCTGATGCGCATCCTGCTGGACGAGGAGGGCTACAGCTGGGAGGACGCCTGGTATATCGTCACCCACACCGTGGCCTATACCAACCACACCGTGCTGGCCGAGGCCCTGGAGCACTGGCCCCAGCAGCTCATCATCGACCTGCTGCCCCGGGTGTGGCAGATCATCGTGGAGATCAGCAACCGCTACCAGACCCAGCTCACCGCCTATTTCCACGGCGACATGAGCAAGGTGGAACGGATGGCCATCATCTGGGGCGGCGACGTGCGCATGGCCAACCTGTGCATCTGCGCCTGCTATGCCGTCAACGGCGTGTCCGCCCTTCACTCCGATATTCTCAAGCGGGAAGTCTTCCACGACGCCTATGTCCGCACCCCCGACAAGTTCAAGAATGTGACCAACGGCATCGACCACCGCCGCTGGCTCTCCGAGTGCAATCCCAAGCTGGACGCCCTCATCCGGGACTGCACCGGCGGCGACCGCTATCTGCTCTATCCCGACGCCCTGCGGGACCTGGAAAAGTACAAGGACGATTCCTCGGTGCTGGAGCAGCTGGACGCCATCAAGCAGGAGAACAAGCGCGCCTTCGCCTCCTATATCGCCCGGGAGAGCGGCATCGTCCTCAACACCGACGCCATGTTCGACGTGCAGGTCAAGCGCCTGCACGAGTACAAGCGCCAGCTCCTCAACGTGCTGCACATCATCTACGAGTACCAGCACCTGAAGGATGATCCCAACTTCATGATCACCCCCAAGGTCTACCTCTTCGGCGCCAAGGCCGCTCCCGGCTACGCCGTGGCCAAGCAGATCATCCACCTCATCAACTCCCTGGCCGCCACCGTGAATGCCGACCCCGTCTGCAAGGATAAGCTGCAGGTGGTCTTTTTGGAGAATTACCGGGTCTCCCTGGCAGAGAAGCTCATGCCCGCCAGCGAGCTCAGTGAGCAGATCTCCACTGCCGGCAAGGAGGCCAGCGGCACCGGCAACATGAAGTTCATGATGAACGGCGCCGTTACCATCGGCACCCTGGACGGCGCCAATGTGGAGATGCACGAGGTCCTGGGCGACGAGAACATCTTCCTCTTCGGCCTGAAGGCCCACGAGGTCACCGAGCTGAAGACCAAGGGCTACAAGTCCTACGAGTACTATATGCACAACGGCGACCTGCGTGCCGTCATCGACAATCTCTCCCGGGGCTTTGACGACGGCGTAAGCTACGACGACCTGACCAAGCGGCTGCTCTTCGGCAACGGCTGTCCTCCCGACGAGTATCTGCTGCTGGCTGACTTCGACAGCTACCGTAACGCCCACAAGCGCGCCGCCGAGGCCTATCTGGACCGCCGGCACTGGAACCAGATGTCCCTCATCAATGTGGCCCGGTCCGGCATCTTTGCCGCCGACCGCTCCATCCGGGACTACGCCCGCGACATCTGGAACGTGCCCGTGCGGGAGTAATTCCCCGCACATTCCCAATCAAAACAGCCCCGCCGGGCTTTGTCCGGCGGGGCTGTTCCCATAAACAGGCGGCCCGCCGGACCTTCGTCCGGCGGGCCGCTCATGTGCGCATTATTCCTTGCTGAAAATATCCTTGCCCAGGCCGCACAGGGGGCAGACCCAGTCCTCGGGGAGCTCCTCAAAAGGAGTGCCCGGCGCGATACCGTGGTCAGGATCACCCACAGCGGGATCATACACATAACCACAGGCGTCACAGACATACTTATCCATATTACAGCACCTCGATCCGTTTATTTCACCAGACCGGCCACGCTCCGGGCGTAGCCGGCCATAGCGTTCAGATCCTCCTCCGTGGGAGTGAAAAGTACCCGGAAGGCCTCGCCGGGCTGGGCAAACTTGAGCTGGCCCAGGCGGGTATGGAGCATGCCGGGGGCCTCGCCGCTCCAGCCGTAGGCGCCGAAGGCTCCGGCGGCCCGGCCCTTGGTGTTGACCGCGTCGATGGAGGAGAGCACATCCCACACGGCCTTGGGAGCGTCCCGGCTGATGGTGGGCGCGCCCACCAGGAGTACGTCAGCCTCATTGGCGGCGGCGGCGCAGGACGCCAGCCCCTCCCGGGTCACATCCAAGCTGACTGTCCGGAATCCAGCCTCCTCCAGCGCGGCGGCAGCGGCGGCGGCCAGCTTCCCGGTGCAGCCATAGGCCGAAGCGTAGATAATGGCGGCCGTCCGTCCCTCCTTCGGCGCGGGGGTGCTCCACTGGCGGTAGAGGGCTTTGGCCTTCTCCAGCCCGGCGGTGAGCACAGGTCCGTGGCTGGGGCAGACCATATCCGCTTCGGCGGGCAGCTTGTCCAGTCCGGCCAGCACAAAGGGCTTGAAGGGCCCGAAAATGCCCTCGTAATAATAGGCGAACTCACCCTCGTAGGCGGCATAGTCGTGGATATTCCGGTCCAGCATGGTGGGCTCACAGAAGTGGCAGCCCAGGAAGTCGCAGGTGAAGGCCGTCCGGCTCTCCTCATCCCAGGTGAACATGGAGTCCGCCCAGTGGAGCATGGGAGCGGGAATGAAGGCCAGCTTCTTATTGCCCATGTCCAGCGTGTCGCCGGCCTTGACCACCTGTACGGGGAAGGTCCGGTTGGTGATGTCCTCCAGATGCTTCTTGCCCGCCGCGGTGCAGAACACCTTCAGTCCGGGACATACCTCCAGCAGCCTGGCCACGCTGCCCGAATGGTCGGGCTCGTTGTGGTTCATAATGAGATAATCCACCTGCTCCACCGGGATCACCTGGCGTATGTTATCCAGATATTCCTCAAAATAGTCGGCGTGGACGGTCTCGATCAGCACATTTTTCTCGCCGGTCAGCAGATAGGCGTTATAGGAGGTACCGTATTTGGCCTCCATGACGATATCGAATACCCGCAGAGAGGGATTCAGGACGCCTACCGACCAGATTCCCTCTTTCAGTTGAATGGCACTCATGGATCACACCTTCTTTCTAATGATTCAGTATAGTAACATACATGGTAGACTGTCAAGTCCGACTATTGGGGGCCTTTTGCGCCCTTTCTTGACTTTCCTCTGTTCCGGCGATACAATGTTTTGATACTGTATGAAAATGAGGGGGATCACCTCTGTATGTTTGCATATCTTGATAACGCCGCCACCACCCCCGTCTGCCTGGAAGCCGCCCAGTCCGCCACCTTTGAAATGTTGGCCGGTTACGGAAATCCCTCCGCCCGCTACGCCTTCGGCCAGAACGCCGCCAAACGCCTCCAGGAAAACCGGACCACTGTGGCCCGGGCCCTGGGCTGCCTGCCGGAGGAGCTCTATTTTACCTCCTGCGGCACCGAGGGGGACAACTGGGCCATCCAGGCCGCGGCGGAGTACGGCCGCCGCCGGGGCAGGCACATCATCACCACCGCCATTGAGCACTCCGCCGTGCTGGAGCCTCTGAAGGCCCTGGAGGCCAAGGGGTACACAGTCACCCGGCTCAAGCCTGACCGCAGCGGCCACGTCTCCCCCGAGGACCTGCGCGCCGCTCTGCGGGAGGACACGGTGCTGGTCTCCATGATGCTGGTCAACAACGAGCTGGGCACCCTCCAGCCGGTGGCCGAGTGCGCCCGCATCACCAAGGCCTACTGTCCCGACATTCTCTTTCATACCGACGCGGTGCAGGCCTTCCTCAAGGTCCCCTTCACCCCGAAAGAGCTGGGGGTGGACCTGCTTACCATCAGCGGGCACAAGGTGCGGGCCCCCAAGGGCATCGGAGCCCAGTATATCCGCAAGGGGCTGAAACTCCCGCCCCTGCTGCGGGGCGGCGGACAGGAGGGAGCCATGCGCCCCGGCACCGAGCCCACCGCCCAGATCGCGGCCCTGGCCTCGGCCTGCTCGTCCTGGTATGACCAGGCCGAAGCGTACAACGCCCGTCTGTCTGACCTGAAGAACTATGCGCTGGAACAGCTCCAGACCAATGTGCCCGGGCTGGAAGTGGTCAGCCGGGGGGACGCGCCCCACATCTGCGCCGTCTCCCTGCCCGGCTATCCCAGTGAAATGCTGGTGCGGGAGCTCAGTGACCGGGGGGTCTGTGTCTCCTCGGGCTCGGCCTGCCACAAGGGCAAGCCCAGCCATGTGTTTGCCGCCCTGGGCCTCCCAAAGCGTACCCTGATGGGTGTGCTCCGGATCTCCTTCTCTCCCGCCACCGTTCAAGAAGAAGTGGACGCCCTGGTGAACGGCCTGCGGGAGATCCAGTCCAGCCGGGTAGGCGCGTAAACGCCGCCCGGCTCATCACCATGCAAAGAAAGGCGCCGGCGGGATCCCGCCGTGTGTAGGTCCATCCGATATGTTCTCCTGTCTCAACCGGGGTAGGGGCTTTTACCGGGACGTGATCTCCCTGGCCCTGCCCATCCTGCTCCAGAACCTGATCACCACCTCTCTGGGTCTCATCGACACCTTTATGGTGGGCAGCCTGGGAGAGGCCCCTCTGGCCGCTGTGTCCCAGGCCAATATTCCGGTATTCATCATCCAGCTGGTGTTCTTCGGCATGCAGAGCGGCTCCTCCGTCCTCATCAGCCAGTACTGGGGCAGGGAGGATACCGACAGCATCAACCGGGTCATGGGCATCGGCTTCTATCTGGCCGGCGGGCTCTCCGTTCTCTTCGCCCTGGTCATGTTCTTCCTGCCCGTCCCCCTGATGGGTCTGCTCACCGACAACGCCGAGCTCATCCCCCTAGCCGCCCGCTATGCCCGCATCGTGGGCTTCTCCTACCTGTTCAACAGCGTCACCAGCATTTACGTGGGCGCCCACCGCAGCATGGAGAACCCCAAGCTGGGGCTCTTCGTCTTTACCGCCTCCATGCTCACCAACACCTTTCTCAACTGGGTCCTCATCTTCGGCAACCTGGGCGCGCCCCGGCTGGAGGTGGAGGGCGCCGCCATCGCCACCCTTACCTCCCGTGTGGTGGAATTCGTCATCGTGGTGGTGTACGCGGCGGTGAACCGGCGCTTCCGGCTCAAGCCCGCCCTGATGCTCCGCCCCGACCCCGCCCTGGTGCGGAAATTCTTCCGCTTCGCCACTCCCGTCATCCTCAACGAAACGCTGTGGAGCACCGGCACCTCCATGTATAAGGTCATCATGGGCCATATGGAGGGCAGCAAGCACATCCTGGCGGCCCGGGCCCTGGCGGGCAATATCGACGATCTCTGTGCCGTGTCCATCTTCGCCATCGCCGGTACCGCTGCCATCATCGTCGGGCGGGAGATCGGCGCCGGCCGCCGCTCCACCGTGTACGACGTGGCCGCCGCGCTGAATGTGCTCTCCTGCCTGTGCGGCGCCGTGGTGGGAGCAGGACTGCTGCTGTGCACCTACTTCTGGTTCCCCCAGGCCATCTATCCCCTCTTCCACCTGACACCAGAGGCCAGCAGCACCGCCACGCTGATCCTCACCTTCATCGCCGTTCCCATGCCCCTGCGGGCCTTTGACACCACCAACACCGTGGGCGTGCTCCGGGGCGGCGGCGACAGCCGCATGGCCGCCATCATCGACGTGTCCGCCATGTGGCTGGTGGCCATCCCCCTGGCCGCCTTTTTCGCCCTGGTCCTCCGGTGGAACATCTTCTGGGTGTATATCGCCATCTCCACCGAGCAGCTGGTCAAGACCGCCCTGGGCGTCCACCGCTTCCGCTCCCGGGCCTGGATCAACGACATCACCCGGGCCGGTTCCTGAACCTCCCGCTTCGCAGAAAGGAATGACAGTATGCTGAAGATCACCGTACTCATCGAGAACTTCGCCCCCGACCACCTGATCTGCGAGCACGGTCTCTCCCTCCATCTGGAGTACAACGGCCATTTTTATCTTCTGGATGGGGGCACCACCGGCATCTTTACCGAGAATGCCCGCCGCCTGGGCATCGACCTGACCCGGGTGGAGGGAGCGGCCCTCTCCCACGGCCACGACGACCACGGCGACGGCCTGGGGGCCTTTTTCCGGTGCAATCCCGCCGTGCGGGTATGCGCCCGCCCGGCGGCTGTGGAGCCAAGGTACATGGAGGATGACCAGGGCAACCCCTTTTATGTGGGCGTCAGCCAGGAGCTGCTGCACGCCTGCATGGACCGCTTCGACCTGGATGACGGTCCCCGGCTGCTGGCCCCCGGCCTCCACCTCATTCCCGACAGCGTGGATCACGAGCAGTCCCTGGTGGCCGAGACGGATCAAGGCCTGGTGGTGATGAACTCCTGCTGCCACGCCGGTGTGGACCATATCGTCCGGGACATTCTGGACCGCTTCCCCGGCCAGCAGGTATACGCGGTGGTGGGCGGCTTCCACCTGGTGGGCAAGCACGGCATGGGTTCTCTGGGCGTGGATCCCGAAACGGTGACTTCCCTCTCCCGCCGCCTGGTGGAGGAGCTGGGCGTGGAGCGCATCTACACCGGCCACTGCACCGGCCTGCCTGCCCGGCAGCTCCTCTCCGACGCGGAGCCCGGCCATGTATTCCCCCTCCGCACCGGCGATGTGCTGGTCTTTTAAAAACCGCTGTTTTAGCACATTCTCCCGTCCTCTGAAAACAGAGGGCGGGACTTTTTTTCTTTCCCCTGTTCACATTTAATTTACAACCCCCCTATTGACATTTATTTGGGGTGGTGGTACATTATCTTTAGCACTCAGGATGTATGAGTGCTAAATCAAAAGGAAGGTGAGAGGCATGGATTTGACGGAACGCAAAAAAAAGATCCTCCGTGCCATCATCGAGAGCTACATCGCCACCGCCGAGCCTGTGGGCTCCAAGGCCATCGCCGAGCACCTGGGCCGGTCTATCTCATCGGCCACCATCCGCAACGACATGGCCGATCTGGAGGCCATGGGCCTGCTGGAAAAACCCCACACCTCCGCCGGGCGCATCCCCTCGCCCCAGGGCTACCGGCTCTATGTCAACGAGCTGATGGAGGAGCACAAGCTGTCGGTCCAGGAGACCGAGCGCATCAACAGCGCCCTGCGCCTCAAGATGCAGGAGCTGGATCGGGTCATCCTGGAGGCAGGCCGGGTGGTCTCCCGTCTGACCAATTATCCCGCCTTCGCCCTGTCTGCCGGCATGGAGCGGGTGACCATCCAGCGCTTCGACCTGCTGATGGTCCAGCGCAACGCCTTCATCATCGTGGTCATGACCGACACCAACCTGGTGCGCAACAAGCTGGTCCAGCTCCCCAGCGACCTGACCCAGGCTCAATTGCAGATGCTCAACACCCTGCTCAACACCACCTTCACCGGCCTGACCCTGGACGAGATCACGCCCGAGCTGATGCGGGTGGCCCAGCACGCTGCCGGAGAGGCCTATGGACTCATCAGCCTGGTGGTCTCCTTCGCCATGGAGGTGCTGGAGAGCCTGGAGCACCGGCGGGTGCACACCGCCGGCCTGGCCCACCTGCTGGAGCTGCCTGAGTACCAGAACCTGGAACGGGCCCAGCCTCTGATGAGCTACCTGTCCGAGGATCAGGACGCCGCCCGCTTCCCCGTCCCCGAAAACGGCCCCATGCGTATCCTCATCGGCCCGGAAAATGTGGCCGATGCGCTGAAGGATACCAGCGTGGTCATGGCCAGCTATGACATTGGCGACGGCATGCGGGGCGTCATCGGCGTGGTAGGCCCCACACGGATGGATTACGCGAAGATCACCGCCCGCCTGTCCTACTTTGCCGAAGGACTCACCCGGCTGTTCGGCCAGGGCGAGCTCCCCGACGGCAGGAACGGCGGCGAGGAATAATGAGGAGGTAACCTCTTGAACACGAACGAAAAAGAAACGACCGCCCGGCAGGAAGAGGACGCAGTCCAGACGCCCACGGCGGAGGATACCGCGCCCCAGGCCGATACCCCCGGCAGCGAGGCCCCCGATCCCCTTCTGACCGAGCTGGAGAATCTGAAAGACACCTTGGCCAAGAAGGAGGATCAGTACCTCCGTCTGGCCGCCGAGTACGACAATTACCGCAAGCGCAGCCAGAAGGAAAAGACCGACGCGTACCAGAACGCCAAATCCGATGCGGTGCTGGCTTTCCTCCCGGTGTATGACAATCTGGAGCGTGCCCTGAAGCAGTCCACCGCCGATGAAGCCTACAAAAAAGGCGTGGAGATGACCATGGCCGGACTGAAAGAGGTCCTGGCCAAACAGGGTGTGGAGGAGATCCCCGCGCTGGGCCAGCCCTTCGATCCCAATGTCCACAACGCCGTAATGCATGTGGAAGACGAGAGCGCAGGCGAAAACACGGTGGTGGAGGTCTTCCAGACCGGCTTCCGGTCGGGAGAGAAGATCATCCGCTTTGCCATGGTCAAGGTGGCCAATTAAGGCTTCTGATCTTCGTTTCCCTTACTGAGGAGTTCCCATTCACATATTCCAAATCTCTTTGTTAAAAATAATCTTTTCTATATTGGAGGAATCATTTATGTCCAAGATTATCGGTATCGACCTCGGTACGACCAATAGCTGTGTGGCTGTCATGGAGGGCGGCGAGGCCGTCGTCATCCCCAACGCGGAAGGCAACCGCACCACTCCCTCTGTTGTAGCCTTCTCCAAGGACGGCGAGCGTATGGTAGGCCAGGTGGCCAAGCGCCAGGCCATCACCAACCCCGACCGCACCGTCTCCTCCATCAAGCGTGAGATGGGCTCCAACTACAAGGTGAACATTGACGGCAAGGCCTACACCCCCCAGGAGATCAGCGCCATGATCCTGCAGAAGCTGAAGGCCGACGCCGAGGCCTATCTGGGCCAGAGCGTCACTGAGGCCGTCATCACCGTGCCCGCCTACTTTACCGACGCCCAGCGCCAGGCCACCAAGGACGCCGGCCGTATCGCCGGTCTGGACGTGAAGCGCATCATCAACGAGCCCACCGCCGCCGCCGTGGCCTATGGCGTGGATAAGGAGACCGCTCAGAAGGTCATGGTCTATGACCTGGGCGGCGGCACCTTCGATGTGTCCATCCTGGATATCGACGACGGCGTCATCGAGGTGCTGGCCACCGCCGGCAACAACCGTCTGGGCGGCGACGACTTTGACAAGTGCGTCATGGACTGGATGGCCGCCGAGTTCAAGAAGGAGAACGGCATCGACCTGACCGGCGACAAGGTGGCCATGCAGCGCCTGAAGGAGGCCGCTGAGAAGGCCAAGATCGAGCTCTCCGGCGTAACCTCCACCAATATCAACCTGCCCTATATCACCGCCGATGCTACCGGCCCCAAGCATCTGGACCTGACTCTGACCCGTGCCAAGTTCAACGAGCTGACCCACCACCTGGTGGACGCCACCAGCGGTCCCGTGCGCCAGGCCATGAGCGATGCCGGCCTCTCCGGCAGCGATATCTCCAAGGTCCTGCTGGTGGGCGGCTCCAGCCGTATCCCCGCCGTGCAGGAGATGGTCAAGAAGCTCACCGGCAAGGAGGGCTTCAAGGGCATCAACCCCGATGAGTGCGTGGCTCTGGGCGCCGCGCTCCAGGGCGGCGTGTTCACCGGCGACGTGAAGGGCCTGTTGCTGCTGGACGTCACCCCCCTGTCCCTGGGCATCGAGACCATGGGCGGCGTGATGACCAAGCTCATCGAGCGCAACACCACCATCCCCGTGAAGAAGAGCCAGGTCTTTACCACCGCCGCCGACAATCAGACCTCAGTTGAGGTCCACGTGCTGCAGGGCGAGCGTGAGATGGCCCAGTACAACAAGACCCTGGGCCGCTTCAACCTGGACGGCATCGCTCCCGCCCGCCGGGGCGTGCCTCAGATCGAGGTCACCTTCGATATCGACGCCAACGGCATCGTGAACGTCTCCGCCAAGGACCTGGGTACCGGCAAGGAGCAGCACATCACCATCACCTCCTCCACCAACATGTCCAAGGAGGACATCGACAAGGCCGTCAAGGAGGCCGAGCAGTTCGCCGCCGAGGATGCCAAGCGCAAGGAAGAGGTGGACGTCCGCAACCAGGGCGACCAGGTGGTCTATCAGACCGAGAAGGCCCTGGAGGAGATGGGCGACAAGATCGACGCCGCCGACAAGGCCAGCGTCCAGTCCGCGGTGGATAAGCTGAAGGAGGCCCTGAAGGGCTCCGACACCGAGGCCATCAAGTCCGCCACCGAGGAGGCCACCAAGGCCTTCTACCCCATCGCCGAGAAGATGTATGCCCAGAGCAATCCCCAGGGCGGCCAGGCCGGCCCCGACATGGGCGCCAACTTCGGCGGCCAGGCCGGCGGCGCCGACTCCGACCCCAATGTGGTGGACGCCGACTACACCGTTATGGACGACGACAAGAAATAATCGACAGCAATGAATTGACAATTGACCGTCGAGGACGGGGGTCACGGCCTGCTCCGGGCTCCCGTCCTTCGTCCCGTCCGCGGCGGGTCCGTCAGTTGTCAATTTTCCTTGTCCATTTGATTCGAGGTGAGCAATATGCCTGAACAGAAAAGAGATTTTTACGAGGTGCTTGGCGTCAGCAAGGGCGCTTCGGATGAAGAGCTGAAGAAAGCCTACCGCAAGCTGGCCAAGAAATACCACCCCGACCTGAATCCCGGCGACAAGGAGGCCGAGGCCAAGTTCAAGGAGGTCAACGAGGCCTACGAGATCCTCTCCGACAAGGAGAAACGCGCCCGTTACGACCAGTTCGGCCACGCAGGCGTGGATCCCAACTACAACCCGGGCGGCGGCTTCGGCGGCTTTGGCGGCGCCGATTTCGGCGATATCGACCTGGGTGACCTCTTCGGCTCCTTCTTCGGCGGCGGCTTCGGCGGCGGAGGCGGCGGCTCCCGCCGCAGCGGCCCCGTAAAGGGCGATACCCTGCGTTCCTCGGTCTCCATCAGCTTTGAGGAGGCCGCCTTCGGCTGTGAGAAGGAGATCAGTCTGACCCGCAGCGAGGAGTGCGACGACTGCAAGGGCACCGGCTGCGCTCCCGGCACCACCGCCGAGATCTGCCCCGACTGCCGGGGCAGCGGCGTCGTGCGCATCCAGCGGGGCGGCGGGGCCTTCTCCTTCGCCACCACCGCCCAGTGCCCCAAGTGCGGCGGCACCGGCAAGATCATCCACACCCCCTGCAAGAGCTGCGGCGGCTCGGGCAGCGTCCGCCGCCAGCGGAAGATCACTGTCAAGATCCCCGCCGGCATCGACAACGGCCAGGCCATCTCCCTCCGGGGCCAGGGCGGCGCAGGCAAAAACGGCGGTCCCGCCGGCGACCTGATCATCAGCGTCACCGTGCGTCCCCATCCCCAGTTCAAGCGGGACGGCGTCCATGTCTATCTGGACCAGAAGGTCTCTTTCCTCCAGGCCGCGCTGGGCGCGGAGCTGGAGATCCCCACCATCGACGGCAAGGTCAAGTGGAACCTGCCTGAGGGCACCCAGCCCGGCGCCACCTTCCGTCTGAAGGGCAAGGGCATCCCCAGCGTCAACGGCCGGGGCCGGGGCGACCAGTACATCACCGTACTGGTGGACGTGCCCCGGAACCTGACCCACGAGCAGAAGGCTGCCCTGCGCGGCTTCGGCCGGGCCATGGGCGAGCTCCCCGCCGATGAGGAGGAGGAAGAGGGGCTCAAAGGATTTTTTGACAAAATGAAGAAAAAGAAATAAAATAGAGGGCGGACATTGTCCGCCCTCTATTGCTATGCAACAGCATAGCAATAACATAAAATGCACCAATTCCTCGCCCCTGCGGGGCAACCGGAATAGATGCGCAGAACCTTCATGCGTCCACGTGGTTTTGTATTTCCCGCGGCGCGTACAGACACATGAAGGTTTTGCCCCGATCACATCCCATTCAGGAGGCCCGTTATGGCTGCTGTGCTGTCCTATCTTACCCCCACTCTTCTGCTGCCCATTGCCCTTGTGGCCGCGCTGCTCTGCTTTTTCGGCCGGTACTGGCAAATTGTCCGGGGACCGGGCAGCGTCCACGAGCACATTCTGCGCCAGTCCGGCCAGGCAGCTCAATCCGTCTCCAGGCCCCGCTGCACCTTCGCGGGCACATGCCACCCCCTGGAGCGGGCCGACGCGGCACTCATGCTGCTCCTTACCGCAGTCTATGCCTGCACCGCCTTTTTCCAGCTGGGTTCCACCACCAACCCCCAATCCTTCCAGGACTTCAGCCAGACCAAAACAGTGGAGCTTCGCCTCTCCCAGCCGGTGACCGTCAGCTCCTTCTGGTATTACCCCGGGCTGGGCACCGGAGATTATAATGTGGAAGTCTCCGCCGACGGTGTGACCTGGTCCACCCTCTGGGCCCGTAAGGACAACGACAACAAGGTCACCGGCTACTACTGGGCCGACGCGGCGGATTACGCCCCCTGTTATGCCCTGCCCCAGCACTATGCCGACCTCTTCAAATGGCTGGAGATCGAGCCGGAGAACAAAGCCGAGTTCCAATACCTGCGTATTACCGGCAAGTCCAATAAATCCCCCATGGAGCTGGGGGAGCTGGCCCTGTTCGACAGTCAGGGGCAGCGTATCGACACAGCTTCCCTGCTGGCCGAGCCCACCGCCCTCTTTGACGAGCAGGACGTCGTGCCTGAAAAGCCCTACTGGACCAACTCCACTTATTTTGACGAGATCTATCACGCCCGCACCGCCTACGAGAATATCCGGGGCGTCTATCCCTACGAGATCTCCCATCCCCCGCTGGGCAAGCTGATCCTCAGCCTGGGCATCCGCATGTTCGGCATGACCCCCTTCGGCTGGCGGTTCATGGGCACCCTCTTCGGTGTGCTGATGCTGCCGGTGCTCTATGCGTTCCTGAAGAACCTCTTCGGCAAGACGGCGGTGGCCTTCTGCGGCACGGCCCTCTTCGCCTTTGACTTCATGCACCTGACTCAGACCCGCATTGCCACCATTGACACCTACGGCGTCTTTTTCATCCTGCTGATGTACTACTTTATGTACCGTTACCTGACCCTTCCGGCAGGGACCCCCTTCCGGAAGGGAGCACCCTGGCTGCTGCTGTCCGGCCTCTTCTGGGGCATCGGCGCGGCCTGCAAGTGGACGGTGATCTACGGCGGGGTGGGCCTTGCGCTGCTCTACTTCATCGGGCTGTGGTTCAAGCTCCGGGACTGGCCCCGGACCGAGGACGGGACGGGCCGCGCTGTTCCCCTGGGCCCCTGGCTGGCGGCGACGCTGGCCTTCTCGGTGCTCTGCTTCGTGATCATCCCGGTGTGTATCTACACTCTGTCCTACTGGCCCTACGCCTCGGCCGCCGGGGACACCAGCCTTTCCAATCTGGTGAAGGAGATGTGGAACAACCAGGTCTATATGCTCACCTACCACCAGGGCGTTCACGATCCCCATCCCTATGAGTCCCGCTGGTACCAGTGGGTGGTGGACGCGCGGCCCATCCTGTACTATCTGGACTACGAGGTGGGCGAGGGCATGAAGTCCGCCTTCGGCGCTTTCTCCAATCCGGTGGTATGCTGGGGCGGGTTGCTTGCCATCCTGTCGGTGGCGGTCCAGTTTTTCCGCCGCCGCTGCGGCAAGGCACTCTTCATTCTCATCGCCTATTTCTCCCAGCTGGCCCCCTGGTTTGCCATCGGCCGCACCACCTTTGAGTATCACTACTTCCCCTCCATCCTCTTCCTGTGCTTTGCCCTGGCCTATGTGTTCAACGACCTCTTCGAGATGGGTCCGCCCCGGGCCCGGCGGCAGGTCTACGCCCTGACCGGCTGCGCTGCGGTCCTGTACGCCGCCTTCTATCCCGTGCTCACCGGCCTGGAGGTGCCCCGGTGGTACACCACCAACCTGCTCCAGTGGCTCCCCTCCTGGCCCTTCTGATCTTGACCTCTTTTGAACTTTCTTGATTACAGGAGCAGCATCATGTATTACACCGATTATCACACCCACACCATCCTCTCCCCCGACGGCCACGCTCCCCTGGAGGACATGGCCGCCGCCGCCGTGGAGGCCGGACTGTCCGAGCTGTGCGTCACTGACCACTACGACCGCATCCTGGAGCACGGCGGCTTCGCCCCCGACTATGACTGGGGCCCCGCGCTGGAGCAGTTCCGCGCCGCCCGGGCCCGGTTCGGGGGCAGGCTCGTCCTCCGTCTGGGCGTGGAGTACGGCAGCGCCCCCTTTGACCCGGATTACGCCCGTCGGATGCTGGCCCTGCCCGAGCTGGACTTCGTCATCGGCTCCCTCCACAACATGAGCCCCCAGCGTGGCGGCGAGGACTTTTACTTCCTCACCTACGACCGGCCCGAGACCTGCTATGCCGCCCTGGACGACTACTTCGCCTCCATGGCCCAGCTGGCGGAGCTGCCCCAGACCTTCGATGTGCTGGGCCATGTGATCTACCCCCTGCGCTATATGCCTGAGACCGTCTCTCTGGAGCGGTATACGGAGCAGATCGACGCCATCCTCAAGCGCGTGGCCGAGAGCGGCCGGGGCATGGAGGTCAACACTTACTGCGGCAAGACTATTGCCCCCTGGGCCCCCATCCTGGAGCGGTTCCGCGCCCACGGCGGCGAGCTGGTCACCATCGGCTCCGACGCCCACTTCCCCGAGCGGGTGGGTCTGGGCGTCCCGGCGGCCTGCGATCTGCTGAAGGCCTGCGGCTTCCGGTATGTGGCCGTCTACGAAAAACACCGTCCCAAACTGATGGCGCTGTAAGACGCCCCCACTCCCGTCCATTTTCATTTCTACTATTTTTGGAGGTATTGCAATGAAGATCTCTCTGGGCTGTGACCACGGCGGATTCGCCATGAAGGAGCACATCAAGACCTGGCTGGAGGGCCACGGCTATCAGGTGGAGGATTGCGGCTGCTATTCCACCGACAGCGTGGACTACCCCATCTACGGCAAGGCCGCCGCCGAGGCGGTGGCCTCCGGCGCGTGCCAGCGGGGCATCGTGGTGTGCACCACCGGCATCGGCATCTCCATCTCGGCCAACAAGGTCAAGGGCATCCGCTGCGCGCTGTGCCATGAGCCCCTCTCCGCCGAGATGACCCGCCGCCACAACGACGCCAACATGCTGGCCATCGGCGGCGGCATGATCGGCCCCAACATGGCCGACCGGATCGTGGAGGCCTTCCTCACCACCGAGTTCGAGGGCGGCCGTCACCAGCGCCGTGTGGACCTGATCTCCGATATCGAGAGCTGAGCCCGGCGACCCCTGTAATCAAAAGACCTCCTGCCCGCGGGCAGGAGGTCTTTTCGTGTTTTTACGGGGCCGTCATCTGCCCCGGTGCTTTTCCTTCCGTTTCTGCTGCCGGAGCGCAAAGCGCCGCTGCGCTTCCGCTTCCCGCCGCTCCCGGGTGAGTATCTTCCGCTCGGTCTTGTTCTGCTCCTGCTGGAGCTTCAGCGCCTGCTGCGCCTTTGTCCCGACGCCCTTTTCCTCCGTGGCCTTTCGGATCTGCTTCTGCAGCCGTTTGGGATTGATCTTCCGCTGGACGCTCCCGGCCCCTTCCATGGCCGGGCTGAATACGAGCCGGTCGTAATTTTTCAGAAAAAACGCGTATACTTCATAGTCCCTGGGCTCCGCGCCGAAGGTGATTTTGCAGACCTCATACCTTCCGCCGGATTCACGCTCATAGAGCGCGATCCAGAAGGGCTCCTCAAAGAGAACGGATAGACGGGAACAGGAATCCAACATGGCAATTTCCTCCTTAAAACGCTGGACAAAGGCAAGGAACGGACAACCTAAGGAGGCAGGTTACTGATACCTTCCGGTACTCCCGGACTACCAACCGGGATGTGTTTTTATCCTTGCCGTGCTTCTTCTCTTACAGGACTCCGATCTCTGTTTCACCCCGCTTCCGGCTCAGCCGCCCAGAGTCAGGCCGTCCCCGTCCCGGGCCAGGCCGTCCTTTTCCAGCATCTGCTCCAGGACCTGCACGTCGGTGGTGATGTCCATGGCGGTGCCCTCGAAGAGCTTGTCAAGCTGCTTCTCGAAGCCCTCCACCACCTTGTCCATCATACCCTCGATGCGCTCCTTGGCGGCGGTGATGTTTTTCCCCTCTACCCCCTGCTCCTCCATCTGGGCGTAGGAGTTGAGGATTTTCAGCGTAGTGGGGAGATAATAGTTGAGAAAGCTGCGGAGCTGTCCGCCCTTCTCCGGGTTCTTTTTCTGATAGGCGAAGATCTTGCGGGTGATCTCCTCGATCCGGTCGATCTTGCGGCTCATCTCCGCGTCCTCGATGGCGTCGTTCACCGCGCGGATCTGGGCCAGGATGCGGTCATCCTCCGACCGCTCCTCCTGCCCGGTGCTCTCCGGCTCGGGCCGGACCGGCTCCCGGATCCCCTCGCCGCTCAGGTGCAGGCGGCCGGTGCTCATATCCAGATATCCGGTGGGCAGGATGCCCTCGTCCAGCATCTCCTGCAGGTCGTCGCAGGCGGTGTGAACCGGCACCGGCATGGCCTGGGCCAGGGTCTCCACCGCGATGGACTCCTGTGTGCCGATGAGGGCCAGGTACTTGCGGAAGCGCCGGGCTTTTTTGCCCCGGGCCAGGCCGGCCAGCAGCAGCACCACGCCCGCGCCGCAGAAGCCCAGAGGGAAGAAGATATCCTCCAGATAATAAAGGGGATTGCCGCCCCAGCTCAGCGACTGGATCGCGCTGAACACGCCGCTGGCCGCCCCCATGCCAAAAATAGCGGCCATAATGCTGCCGCCGATGACCATGCCCCGGCCCCGGCTGCGTTTGAGCTGCTCCTTGACCACCGGGCGGCGGCGGACCGTCTTTCCGGTCTCCGGACGCACCGCCGTTCCCTGGGTGCCGGGACGGACCGGCTCCCGCCGCCTGACGGTACGCACTCCC
The DNA here is from genome assembly GCA_022772585.1 of Clostridiales bacterium. Classification (GTDB taxonomy): domain Bacteria; phylum Bacillota; class Clostridia; order Oscillospirales; family Oscillospiraceae; genus Pseudoflavonifractor_A. The sequence continues at coordinate 2,616 of JALEZN010000008.1, read as the reverse complement.
TGGGTCCCCGGCTCCCGCGCCGCGGTCTGGACGCGGGGCGCGTCCCCGCTCCTCCCCTGCCGGTCCCCCTCGGTCAGCTTGCGGAAGAGCAGGAACAGGCCCACCGGCCAGAACACGCTCAGCGCCACGATCACCAGGATCCAGGAGAGGATCTCATTGTTCTGCTTTTCGTCAGGTCCACGATCATAGCCAGCCATAGCCGGGAACCTCCCTGTCTTGATATCGGTACCATTCTAACACGGCACCTTTAAAGATTCGATGGAGTTTCTCTTTAAATTTCTTTAAGAATCCCCATCCGCCGCTCCCGGCATGCCCGGTGCGGTACAATTCCCATTTTAAGTTATCATACATCAAAGTGCACAGAATGTAAAGCAGACTCCCCCCGGTATGTAACCGATCTGTAATTGCTTTTTCACGCGAATCCCCCTATAATGGAGGACGTATCCGTTACCCTATCTGAGCATTGGAGTTGATCTGTATGGAACGACAAGAGGGCAAGCGCACCCTGCCGCCCAAGAGCGGCAAGCGCGGCAAACAGGGCAAGCAGGCCCTGATCGTGATCGTCCTCATTCTGGTCCTGCTGGCCGCGGCCTATGCCGCGCTCTGCGTCTATGTAGCCCGCAGCGAAAAGCTGCTCCCCAACACCTCTGCCGCCGGGATCGACCTGAGCGGACTGACCCGTCAGGAGGCCATGGATAAGCTGGAGCGGGAGATGGGCGGCCGCTATACCGCCCTCTCGGTCTCCTTTACCTGCGGCGGCACGGAATTCAACGTGCCCGGCAGCGAGCTCTCCGCCGACCTGTCCGGCGCCGTGGCCGCCGCCTGGGACGCCGGCAGCGGCGGTCTCCTCACCGGCGGTATCCGTTACCTGTCCGCCCTGCTGGGCGGCGTGGACGTGGAGGTCCCCCTGACCTTCCCCCAGGAGCCCTCCGCCATTGCCCAGGCCGAGAGCCACATTACCAACGCCATGGTGGAGACCAGCTGGACTGTGGACGCCGACACCCTCACCCTGACCAAGGGCATCACCGGCCAGGCCATTGACACCAGTACCCTGGAGGAAGAGCTTCTGGAACGGTTCCAGCACCTGCTCAGCAACGATGAGCCTGCCTCCTACGCCCCCATCGAAGTTCCCGTCATCACCGAAGCGCCCCCTGAGCCCGATTTTGACGCCATTCACCGGCAGGTCTATACCGAAGCCGCCGACGCCTATCTGGACAAGGAATCCAAAGAGATCATCCCTTCGGTCACCGGCGTCAACTTTGATATCGCCGCCGCCCGCGCCATGCTGGAGCGGACCGAGGAGGGCGGCATCTGCCAGGTGCCCCTGGACAAGACCGAGCCAAACATCACCACCGCCAAGCTGGAAGCCAATCTCTTTAAGGACGTCCTGGGCTCCTCCACCACCGAGTGCGCCGGTCCCAAGGCCCGCTGGTACAATATCAACCTGGCCGCCGGCCGGGTCAACGGCACCATCCTTCTCCCGGGTGAGACCTTCTCCTACAACGCCCTCTGCGGCCCCTACGACACCTCTGCCGGATATCAGAAGGCGGGCGCCTATGTGGGCGGCAAGAGCGTGGATACCACCGCCGGCGGCATCTGCCAGCTCTCCTCCACCATCTACTGGACCACGCTGAAGGCCAATCTGGAGATCGTGGAGCGCAACCAGCACCGCTACAACAGCGGCTACATGCCCGTGGTGGGCACCGACGCCACCGTGTACGGCAACTCTCTGGACTTCCGCTTCAAAAACAACACCGAGTACCCCATCAAGATCTCCTGCTATCAGGACAGCGGCCACAAGCTCCACGTGACCATCCACGGCACCGACACCACCGGCATCCACGGCGAGCCCTACAGCGTGACGCTGGGCACCGTCCCCTTCAAGAATACTTACAAGCCGGACGCCTCCAAGGTGCCGGTGGGCGGCGCTCCGGTCCGTGACCCCGACTATGCCCGCTATAACGGCATCACAGTGGAGGTCTATCAGAAGCTGGTGGACAAAAACGGAAAGACCGTCAGCACCACCAAGCTGTATAAAAACACCTACCGGTCCTCCGACGCGGTGTACTATTATAACCCCGCCGACGCGGCCCGCCTGGGCATCAATCCCTCCACCGGGCTGATGACCGAGACCCCGGTGACGCCCACTCCCGCACCCAGCACCACCCCCACCCCCACTCCCTCTCAGCCTCCCGTTGTCACGCCCACACCCAGCGCTCCGGTGACCGAGCCGCCGGCCGTCACCCCCACGCCTACCCCCACCCCTGCGCCGGATCCGGTCCCCACCCCCGCAGATGACCAGCCTATCCTGCCGCCTGAGGCGGTAGAGAACGCCTGATCCCCATGAGATCCAAACACGCGGGCCCGGTATCTCCGGGTCCGCGTACTTTTCCCTTTCTGCCCACCCATGCCATACCAAGGAGGTCATCCCATGTTTCAGGGCTTTTCCGACGCCACCGTCGATTTTATGTGGGGCATCCGCTTCAACAATGAGCGTGCCTGGTTCGAGGCCCACAAGGCCGAATATCTGGAGCACTTCTATAACCCGATGAAGGAGCTGGCCCGGGAGGTATACGACCGCTTCCAGGCCGAGCATCAGGTTCCCGGACTGTGCTG
>JALEZN010000001.1 GCA_022772585.1 Clostridiales bacterium | reverse complement strand
CCAGCCAGACTCCCGAGCCCCCGGAGACTCCCGAGCCCAGCCAGACCCCCGAGCCCAGCGAGACTCCCAAGCCCCGCGAGACTCCCGAGCCCAGCGAGACCCCCGAGCCCAGCGAGACCCCCGAGCCCAGCGAGACTCCCGAGCCCGAGGAGCCCAAGTCCAGCAGGAAGTCCCGGCCCCAGCCGGAGGAAGTGCTTGAGATCGGGGAGCCCGAGGTTCCTCTTGCGGTCCTTCCCGAGCCCGAGGAGACAGTGACACTGGAGGAGCCTGAAGTCCCCCTGGCCCCGCTGCCTGAGCCGGAAGAGCCCCAGCCTGAGATTGTGGAGGAGCCCACGCCTCTGGGCGAGCTGCCCCAGACCGGCATGACTACGGCTCCCGCTGCCGGCATGACCGCCGTCCTGGCGGCATGCGCCGCATGCCTGACCCTGGCCGGCGCCGCCCTTCTCCGCCGCAGAGAGGACGAGAAGTAAGATCTCCATGACATAAAAAATGGCCGCCCTTAACGGGCGGCCATTTTGACATATTGTTCAGGCAAAGACGGTCTGCACCAGGACCATGTACAGGATGGTGCCGCCAAAGATGGAGAGCAGATTGTTGTGCTTCCACAGATGGAGGGCCACCACCACTGCCGCGGCAATGAAGCCGGGGAGCCACTGGCCCAGGGCGGCGGCCTCCAGCAGTCCGCCGGAGACAAGGCCGGTGGCAAAGGCGACGATATTGTCCTTGAGGCAGTAGACGATGAGCATGGCGATGATGGAGGGAGGCAGGACCCGGCCCAGATAGAGCACCAGCTTGGGGGGATGCTCCCCCCGGTCGAAGAACAGAAAGGGCATGGCCCGGGTGAGGAAGGTGACGGCGGCCATCACGGCGATGGAGGCCACGGCCTGCAGGGGCGTCAGCATGTGCCCGCCTCCTCTCCGGCGGAGGTGGGGACGCCGGGGTCGTCCAGCTTGTCCCGCAGAAGGAGCAGCGCCAGCACGATGACCCCCAGCGCCGGGAGGAGCATGTTGCTCTTGCCCACCAGCAGCAGGCTCACCAGAGTGGTGGCCGCGCCCAGCACGGCGGGCAGATGGCTCTTGTAGCTCTCCCACTGCTCCACGGCGATGACCACGAAGAGGGCGGTCATGGCGAAGTCGATGCCGGTGGTGTCGATGGGCAGCAGGGCCCCGGCCAGCGCGCCGATCACCGAGCCCAGGATCCAGTAGGAGTGGTCCAGCAGGGCGATGGAGAAATAGAAATTCCGGGGATTTACTCCCACCGGGGCCTGCACCGAGCTGAGCAGGGCATAGGTCTCGTCGGTAAGGGAGAAGATCATGTAGAATTTCCGAAGGCCCATGCCGCGGAATTTTTCCAGCATGGACAGGCCGTACACCAGGTGCCGGAAGTTGATGATCAGGGTCATCAGCGCCACGGTGCCCAGGGCGGCGCAGGAGGAGAGCAGGCTTACCCCCAGGTACTGCCCGGAGCCGGCGTAGATGGTCAGGCTCATGAAAAAGGCCCAGATAAAATTGTAGCCGATGGACTGGAGCATGAAGCCAAAGGCAATGCCGATGGCCAGATAGCCCATCAGGACCGGGATGGTCACCGGAAAGGCGGCGGCCAGTGCTTTGCGGTCCATAGTTTTGGTCACTTCCCCATTGAAATGATATGAAACGCGGAGTCTAATACGGTATTGTACTAAAAGAGCAGAGAAAATGCAAGCGGGAGCCGGCGCGGCTCCGGCAGTTTTTCATACCCGCAGGGACCGCGCCCGGCGGGGAGCGGCAGAGTACCATTTCACCGGAAAACGTGATACAATAGACAGGCCGCCCGCCGAGGGGCGGATTGTTCACAAAATGTGGTTGTTTTTTCAAAAGGGTCCGGTATAATACTGGTCATATATACCGGATAAGGAGGGCGGGATATGAAACGCCTGCTGCTTTTATATAATCCCCATGCGGGAAAGGGAAAGATCAAGAGCCGCATCCCCGATATCGTGGACAGCTTCACCAAGGCCGGCTGGCTGGTGACCATTCGGCCCACCCAGGGGAAGGGGGACGCCGTGACGGCGGCCGGAGATCTGGGCGGAGATTTTGACCGGGTGGTGTGCTGCGGGGGAGACGGCACCCTCCATGAGACGGTGACCGGCCTCATGAGCCTGTCCCGCCGGCCGCCGGTGGGCTATCTCCCGGCGGGGACCACCAACGATTTCGCCCGCAACCTCCATCTGCCCCGCAGCTACACGGGCAAGACCGAGACTGCTGCCGGGGGCGTGCTGCGGCCGGTGGATATCGGCAGCTTCAACAGTGAGTATTTCATCTATGTGGCGGCCTTCGGCGCCTTTACCGACGTGGCCTACGACACGCCTCAGCAGTTCAAGAATATGTTCGGCCACCTGGCCTATCTGCTGGAGGGCGCCGCCCGTCTCACCTCCCTCCAGTCCTACCGCCTGCGGGTGGAGCACGACGGCGGCATGGAGGAGGGCGACTTTATCTATGGCATGGTGAGCAACACCGTGTCGGTGGGGGGCTTTAAAGGAATCTCCCCCGACCTGGTGGAGCTGGACGACGGATTGTTCGAGGTGGTGCTGGTGCGCCAGCCCCAGAACGCCGCCCAGCTCCAGAGCATCGTCAGGTCGCTGGTGCAGACCACGCCCGACCCGGGCGGGGCAGTGGTGGCCTTCCGTACCGCCCATCTGCGGGTGACCTGCGCTGACGAGCTGCCCTGGACCCTGGACGGGGAATACGGCGGCGCGCCCCGGGTGGCTGAGATCCAAAACGTGAAACAGGCGGTGATGATCGCCCACGGGAAGTAGTCTCCCGGGCGGCTTTTCCGCCGAAAAAAGACTGGGAGCGAGACCATGGACTATGATGCGGGACAATATGATATCGCGGTGATCGGCGCGGGACACGCGGGCATCGAGGCGGCCCTTGCCGCTGCCCGGATGGGACTGAAAACGCTGTGTTTTACGGTGAACCTGGACGCGGTGGGCAACATGCCCTGCAACCCGGCCATCGGCGGCACCGGAAAGGGCCACCTGGTCCGGGAGCTGGACGCCCTGGGCGGCGAGATGGCCCGGGCAGCCGACCGGGCCTGCATCCAGTACCGGGTGCTGAACAAGGGAAAGGGTCCGGCGGTGTGGTCCCTGCGGGCCCAGGCCGACCGGCGGGAGTACCAGAAGATCATGAAGCACACCCTGGAGCGGCAGGAAAACCTGTGGGTGAAGCAGGCTGAGGTCACCGGGATCTGCACGGAGGGCGGAGCGGTCTCCGCCGTGCGTACCGCCGCCGGGGCGGTGTACCGGGTGAAGGCGGCGGTGGTGGCCACCGGCACCCACCTGGGCGGGCGCACCATCATGGGCGAAGTGACCCGGGACTCCGGCCCTGACGGGCTGGCGGCCGCTCTCCCCCTGACAGACAGCCTGCGGGGGCTGGGGCTTTCCCTCCGCCGCTTCAAGACGGGCACCCCGCCCCGGGTCAACGCCCGCAGCGTGGATTTTTCCAAAATGGAGCTTCAGCCCGGGGACGAGACAACGGTCCCCTTCTCCTTTGAGACGGAGCAGCCCCCGCAGAACCGGGCGGTGTGCCACCTTACCTACACCAACCAGCGGACCCATGCGGTCATCCGGGCCAATCTGGACCGGTCTCCCCTTTTCTCGGGGGTCATCGAGGGGGTTGGGCCCCGGTACTGCCCCTCCATTGAGGACAAGGTGGTCCGCTTTGCCGACAAGGAGCGCCACCAGCTCTTCGTGGAGCCCATGGGGCTGGACACCGAGGAGCTGTACATCCAGGGCCTCTCCTCCTCCCTGCCTGAGGAGGTACAGGCGGCCATGCTCCACACCATACCGGGCCTGGAGCGGGCTGAAATGACCCGCCCGGCCTATGCCATTGAGTACGACTGCGTGGACCCCACCGAGCTGCTGCCCACCCTGGAGTGCAAAAAAGTGCCCGGCCTTTACGGAGCGGGTCAGTTCAACGGTTCCTCCGGCTATGAGGAGGCGGCGGTGCAGGGCTTTGTGGCGGGGGTGAACGCCGCCCTCAAAATTTTGGGCCGGCCCCCCATGGTCATCGGCCGGGATCAGGGGTACATCGGCGTTCTCGTCGACGACCTGGTGACCAAAGGCACCAACGAGCCCTACCGCATGATGACCTCCCGCACCGAGTACCGCCTCCTCCACCGGCAGGACAACGCCGACCAGCGGCTGTGCCCCATCGGCCACCGGATCGGTCTGGTCAGCGACGAGCGCTGCCGCCGGGTGCTGGACAAGTACGCCGCCGTGGAAAAGGAGCGCAAACGGCTGGAGCACACCGGAGCCGCCCCCTCTCCCGCGCTGGACGAGATGCTCTCCGCCCATGGGGAGCCTCCGGCACCCAACGGCGCCCGGCTGGCCGACCTGCTGCGGCGGCCCCGCATCGGGTACGGGGATCTGGCCCCCTTTGACCCGGAGCGGCCCGGCCTCTCCGCCGCAGTGGCCGAGGCGGTGGAGATCGCCGTAAAGTATCAGGGCTATATCGACAAGCAGCTCCGCCAGGTGGAGGAGATGCGCCGGCTGGAGAGCCGGCTTCTCCCGCCGGATCTGGATTACCGGACGATGGAGGGCCTGCGGCTGGAGGCCCGGGAGAAGCTCAGCCGCATCCGCCCGCTGAATCTGGGACAGGCCAGCCGGATCTCCGGCGTGTCCCCCGCCGATGTGGCGGTACTTATGGTGGCGCTGGAGCGGTGAGTTTTCCCCGCCTACGGGCGGGACATGCGCTCGCCGCGCGGGCCGCTTACCCAGCGGGGGCCCCATTTCTTTTGCCAAAAGAAATGGGGGAAAGAAAACGCCCAAAGGGGTGCACGGCCCCCCTTTGGAATCCCCTAATACGGGGGAGTTCTTACGCAGTGCCCACGTTGACAGAGCTCTTCCGCGCTGCCTGTGTGGCGCCTCCCCGCCGTATGTCTGCACCATGCGAGCGTGGCGGAGAGCTATCTTGATTTTGATGGTACCGGGGGAGCGGCCTTCGGATAGGGAGGGAGTCCAGAGGGAGGGCTGGGCCTCCCTCTGGCTCTTTTCTTTCCCCTTTCTTTTCGGGAAAAGAAAGGGGCGCCGTCCGCGCAGGACAACGCCCCCGCCCGCCCGCAGGCGGGCCAACCCCCGTCCCGCCCGTGGGCGGGCAGAACTTCCGGGTGAGCAAGAGGTGAGCATATGCGTGTAATGGATCTGTCCCACCCCATTTCCGGCGGGATGCCGGTATGGCCGGGGGACCCGGCGGCGGCGTTGGAGCGGGTTTCCGACGTGGAGCGGGACGGTTTTCAGGTGACCCGGCTGACCCTGGGCTCCCACACCGGCACCCATATGGACGCTCCAGCCCATGTGCTCCCCGGGGGAGCCACGCTGGACAGCCTGCCGCCCGGGACCTTTGTGGGGACGGCGGCGGTGACCCGGGGATTTCCCAGCCTGGAGGAGCTCTCCGTCCTGGAGGGAGTGGACTTTCTGCTCTTTTCCACCGGATGGGAGGGGGAATGGGGAAAACCGGCGTATTTTTCCGGCTATCCTGTGCCGCCGCGGGGAATATTGGAGCGGATCGTCCACATGGGACTCAAGGGTGTGGGGATGGACACCCCGTCCCCCGACACCCCCGACCGGCTGGACCACCACCGGCTGCTGCTGGGCGCGGGGCTGGTGGTGGTGGAAAACCTGACCGGGCTGGCGGCGCTGGCGGGGCAGATGATGCCCTTCTGCGCCCTGCCCCTTCCCTTCCGGGGGAGCGACGGCGGCCCGGTGCGGGCTTTGGCCTTTTTGGACGATCAGATGGAGGAATGACTTTGAACAAGCCCAAGGTGGTGCTTGGCCTGTCCGGCGGAGTGGACTCCGCCGTGGCGGCCCGGCTTTTGCGCGAGAACTACGACGTGACCTGCCTCTGGCTGGACATCGGCCTGGGGGGCGGCGAGGACGCTGCCGCCGTGGCGGAGGAGCTGGGCCTGCCCTTTGAGACCGGGGACATCCGCCCGGCGCTGGAGGAGCGGGTCTGCGCTCCCTTTGCCGCCGGTTATCTGGCGGGACACACTCCCCTGCCCTGTGCGCTGTGCAACCCCACGGTGAAATTCCCCGCCCTGCTGGCGCTGGCCGGCCGGATCGGGGCGGATTATGTAGCCACCGGCCACTATGCCCGGCGGGGGACCGGGGCCGACGGCCGGGCCTTGCTGCGCAAGGGGATGCCGGCCAACGACCAGTCCTATATGCTCGCCCGGCTGCCCCAGGAGATCCTGCGCCGCTGCGTGTTCCCCCTGGGGGAGCTGGAGAAGGCCCAGGTGCGGGCGCTGGCGGAGGACTTCGGCATCCCGGTGGCTCACAAGCCCGATTCCATGGAGATCTGCTTTATTCCCGACGGGGACTACGCCGCCTGGCTGGACCGCCGGGGGGCCACCCCGCCGCCCGGTAACTTTGTGGACCGGGAGGGCAGGGTGCTGGGCCGCCACCTGGGCATCCACCATTACACCCTGGGCCAGCGCCGGGGGCTGGGGGTCTCAGGCCCCCACCGCTATTTCGTCTCTGCCATCCGGCCGGAGACCGACGAGGTGGTGCTCTCCGACGGCAGCGACCTCTATACCGACCTGGCCCGCTGCGCCGACCTGAACTGGATCGCCGTTCCGGGGCTGGAGGGGCCCATGGAGGTCACGGTCCGGCTCCGCCA
>JALEZN010000149.1 GCA_022772585.1 Clostridiales bacterium | reverse complement strand
AATTCTAAACCATTAAGTGCAATATTTTAAGTTTAACTTGCAAATTGCTTGGAACACAACTGCGTGCCGGCCCCTGCTCCACTCCCGCCGGACGCCATATTGACACTTGGAGGTATCCGCAATGGAATATGTAGATCAGGTCCTGGCCGCCGTAAAGGCGAAGAACGCAAACGAGCCCGAGTTTCTCCAGACCGCCACCGAGGTCCTGGGATCCCTGCGCCCTGTGCTGGCCCGTCATCCCGAATATCAGAAAGCCCGCATCCTGGAGCGGCTGGTGGAGCCCGAGCGTATCATTACCTTCCGGGTGCCCTGGATCGACGATAAGGGCGACTATCAGATCAACCGCGGCTACCGCGTCCAGTTCAGCAGCTCCATTGGCCCCTACAAGGGCGGCCTGCGCTTCCACCCCAGCGTCAACCAGAGCATCATGAAATTCCTGGCCTTTGAGCAGATCTTCAAAAACTCCCTTACCGGCCTGCCCATCGGCGCCGGAAAAGGCGGCAGCGACTTTGATCCCAAGGGCAAGAGCGACAATGAGGTCATGCGCTTCTGTCAGAGCTTTATGACCGAGCTCTACCGCCATATCGGTCCCAATACCGATGTGCCCGCCGGCGACATCGGCGTAGGCGGCCGGGAAGTAGGCTACCTGTACGGCCAGTACAAGCGCATTACCGGCGAGTATTCCGGCGTGCTCACGGGTAAGGGTCTGAACTTCGGCGGCTCCCTGACCCGCACCGAGGCCACCGGCTACGGTGTCATCTACCTGGCCAACGAGGTCCTCCGCCACCACGGCAGGGATATGGCCGGCAAGCGTCTGGTTGTCTCCGGCTCGGGCAACGTGGCCATCTACGCCGCCCTGAAGGCCAGCCAGATGGGCGCCGTTGTGGTGGCCATGTGTGACTCCAATGGCTATATTTACGACAGCCAGGGTGTGGACATCTCTATCGTCCGGGAGATCAAGGAGGTCCGCCGGGGCCGGATCCGCGAGTATGTGGAGGCCCGGCCCAACGCCGAGTATCACGAGGGCTTCCGCGGCATCTGGACCGTTCCCTGCGATATTGCCCTGCCCTGCGCCACCCAGAACGAGATCGACCTGGACTCGGCCAATGCGCTGATCGCCAACGGCTGCTGGATGGTATGCGAAGGCGCCAACATGCCCTCCACCCTGGAGGCCATGCGCGCCTTTACCCAGGCCGGTGTGCTCTTCCTGCCCAGCAAGGCGGCCAATGCCGGCGGTGTGGCGGTCTCCGCTCTGGAGATGAGCCAGAACAGTCTGCGTATGTCCTGGACCTTTGAGAAGGTGGACACCCGCCTGCATGAGATCATGGTGCATATCTACCAGAGCATGTCCGAGGCGGCCGCCGAGTACGGCAGCAGCCCTGAAGATTATGTCACCGGCGCCAATATCGCCGCTTTTGTCAAGGTGGCCGACGCCATGATGGCCCAGGGCTGGGTATAAATCTTTTCCCACATACAGTCAAAAATGCTCCGGGGTCCCTGCCGTGCAGGGCTCCCGGAGCGTTTTTGCATCTTTATTGTTCCGGCAGTTCAGTCCAGCACCTTCCCATCCGTGCCGCTGAGGATATACGCGCCGGTATCGGTCTCGATATGCCACACCGGCGTCAGGCTGAAGGGGCGGACCGACGCGGCCTGGTAGCCGGCCTCGATATGGGTGATCTTGCTGAACATGCGTCCGCTCTCGTTCCGCTGGCTCAGAAAGCGGATGAGCAGGGTGGGCACGGTGATCATCTTCTCCTGGGAAGCTGCCGCCGCCGTTCCGCACAGCCGCCGGCCCTCCATCCGCCGCAGCTCCCCGTCCCGGTAGGTGAGATGCGACTCACAGTTGAACACCGGGATGCCGCCCCAGATCTGGCGGAAGGTGAGACGCAGCTCACCGTCATCCTCCTCCCGCGCCACCAGCTCGCTCTCGCAGCCCAATTGCTCCAACACTCCGGCGCCGTAGGCTTCGGCATCCCGGTCTTCCAGAGCCATGGTCCCGGATCGGAACTCTACCGTGAAGCGGCCGCTGCTGAACGCGTCCATCCGGCCCTTTTCACCGGTGTAAGTCACGCGGATGCCGCCGCTCTCGTCCTCCCGCCGGCAGGGCCCCAGCAGGGCCTCCACCTGCTCCGGCTCGAACTGCATGCTCTCCCGCTCCAGCTGCAGGGCGGGCAAAACCGCATCCTCCGGCAGCACGTCAGCCTTCAGGCTCACGCCGTTGGCCGCCATGGTGGTGAGCACCTCGGTCCTGGCCTTCTCCTGATACCGGCGGTACTCGTACTCCCGCCCCGCCGCCAGGAACAGCAGTATGCCGTTGAGGGCCAGCAGGATGAGGATGATGATGTTTTTTACTTTGGACCACTCCATCTTCTCCTACCTCCAGGTCACCCATCCGGCCCGGGCGGCGGTGCCGTCGTCCTCATAGCAGAGCATCAGTTCCCGCTCGCTGCCCGGCTCCAGCGCCTCCAATGCGGCGGCAGCCTGGAGCTCCCGCAGCACCGGCGTGGTCTCTCCGGTCTCCTCATAGCACCGCAGCGTCAGCCGGAAGGCACTGATCTGCCCTCCTTCCACGGTGAATTCGGCAGCCGGGCGGCCATCGCCCAAGGCCACCAGCGCCCCGTCAAGGTTGTACCGGAAAACTACCCTCCAGCTCTCCCCGCCCGTCCGCTCCAGCTCCGACAGATAGAGCCGGGCCGGATTTGTCTGTTTGCCGCACCATGCCGACAGGCCGTCTGCAGCCAGCTTCCGGGTGGTCTCCACCACCGACGCTATATCGTCCCCCACCGGGTAGCGGGGCTCGCCGCCGTCCTCGTCCGCCTCATAGGTCACGCTGCCGCCGGAGGTAACGCGCAGGGTGTCTCCCTCCCGGACCACCCACCCGCCGGCTGCCGGATAATCGGCGGCATAGAAGGAAAATGCCCGCTCCAGGCTGGTCCGGGCGCTGCTCTCGTTCAGATCCAGCGGCGCTGCCACCCGATACACGCCGGGCTCGGGGGCGGTCCGGAGCACCAGCGTCTCTGGGGCCAGGTTCCCATAGTGCTCCGGGTCCAGTTCAAAGGCGAAGCGGGCGCCGTTGTCTCCATACCCCTCCAGCGCGGGCAGGAGGTAGTCCTCGCAGGATACTGACGTGGCGCAGGCATAATACAGGCCGTCACTCTCATTCTTATAGTAGAGCATGGCGGAATCGGCGCCCTCCGGCGCCGCCACCACCAGCCGGCGGACGCTCCCCGCAGCCAGGTCCGTGCTCTCCTGCTGCCCCATCCAGCGGCAGAGCACCGGCAGCGGCACCTCTCCCAGCAGGTCCACATAAATGCCGGAAGTACGCAGGGCTGCCTCCCACTGGGTCCGGCTGACCGGCTCCGGCGTCCGGGCGCTGGCCAGGGCCTCGCCCAAAAAGCCGCTGAGGGCCGCAATATCCCGGTCGGTCTGCTCCGCGTCGTACTGCACGCCGTAGCGCAGGACCGTATCCGCCGCCTGGCGTGTCACAGCCAGGCGGACCGGCTGGGCCGCATCCAGCGGACTGTTCCAGTCACTGTTCCCCGGCGCCGCGGTGGGTTCGCCCCCAAACAGAGCCCCCAGGCCGGACAGCACTCCTGTATCCCCTGCCGCGGTATACACCTGGTTCCGGACCGCCAGAACGGCCGCCGAGCAGATGAGCGCCGCAATGAGCACATCCTTTGCCAGTTCCAACACCCGCCGGCCCCGGCTCATTTTGGGCAGGGCGATGTCCCGCCTGCGTCTCTTAGACCCGGCCATGGTGCGGTCCCTCCACCAGAAGCTCAATGCGTACTGTCAGGCCCGGACCGGGGCGGTCCACCAGGCGGATGACGCCCTCGTGCCGGTCAATGATCTCCTTGGCGATGGAGAGGCCCAGTCCGGTGCCGCCCGACTCCCGGGAGCGGGCTTTGTCCACCCGGTAAAAGCGCTCAAAGATCCGCGGCCGGTCCTCGGCGGGGATGCCGATGCCGTTGTCCGACACCTCCATCCACACGCGCTCCCCCTCCCGGCCGGCCCGGATGAGGATCTTGCCGCCGTCCGGCGTATACTTGATGGAGTTGGAGACCACGTTCATCATCACCTGCACCACCCGCTCCCGGTCACCCACGATCTCAGGGAGGCCGGGTTCGGTAAGGATGCGCATATCATGCCCGTGCCGCTGGGCCTCCATCAGGTTGGCAGAGTATACGTCCTCCACCGCCCGGCCGAAGTCGAAGGGTGCCAGCTTCAGGGCGCTGTACCCCGAGTCAAAGCGGGACAGCGTCAGCAGATCCTGCACGATGTGGGTCATCCGGTCGCTCTCGTTGAGGATGACACCCAGGAAATTCTTTTCCATCTGGGGCGGGAGCTCCCCGGCGCTGTCCGCCAGGGTCTCCGCGTAGCTGCGGATATTGGTCAGCGGGGTGCGCAGCTCGTGGGACACATTGGCCACAAACTCCCGGCGCATCTCCTCGGTGCGGTGCTGCTCGGTCACGTCGTGGATGACCACCAGCACGCCGCCGCCCTGGTTCTCCCGGTAGAAGGGGGCCAGCAGCAGCTCCAGGCTGCGGCCGTTCACCTCCCGGGCGCCCTCCAGGGAGGCGGACTGCTCCAGAGCCAGCACGTCCTCCAGCGGGGCAATGTCCCCGAAAAGCTCGTCATAGCCCGGTCCGTTCTCGATGGGGATGGCCCGGCCCAGCATCTCCTCCGCCGCCGGGTTGGAGTGGATGATGCTTCCCTTCTGAGAAAAGGCCACCACGCCGTCAGTCATGTGGAGGAAGAGGGTATTGAGCTTGTTGCGCTCGTTCTCCACCTCGGCCAGGGTCTCCTGCAGCTGCCGTGCCATGGCATTGAAGGTACCGGTGAGCACGCCGATCTCGTCCCGGGACGCCACTTCTATCTTGTGGGAAAAATCCCCCTCAGCCACCCGCTCGGCGCCCTCAGTCAGCCGCTCGATGGGGTTGATCATGGTCTTGGACAGCAGGAAGGAGAGCAGGATGGAGATGACCAGGCCGAAAAACAGGGACTTGATGATCAGGTCGATGATGGCCCCGTTGAGACTGGACACGGTCTGCCGGTTGTCGTAGATATAGACGATGTACCGCTCCCCACCCCGGGTAATGGGGACGGCCACGTCCATGTAGGGCACCGATACATTGCTCTCCGTTCCCCACTTGCCGTTGATGGCCAGGCTCAGATTGTGGGTGCTCTCCAGATTGGGGGTCTGCGTGTCCGATGTCTCCAGGCACTGGGCAGTCTGTCCGTCCAGCACATAGTAGTTGCGGCTGCGCCCGTCCACACCCAGCGCGCCGTTATAGGACTCCAGGATCTGGGCAATGACCCGGGCGCCGTTCTCCTCTTCCGGCCCGGCGGTGGTCAGGTCGGCCAGAAAGGCGCTGTCTCCAAACACGCTGCCCATCCGGTCATAAAAATCATGGAGATAAAAGCTCCCCACGGAATTGATGAGGAACGCGCCCACCACTGTCATCAGGGATACGATGAGCAGGGTCATGATGAGCACCAGTTTCATATGCAGGCTGCGAAGCACAGGCGCGCCTCCTCTTCTTCTTTTACTTCAGATCTCCGCCCCGGCGGGGCGCGATGAGCAAAACTTATTCTCCGCTGTGGAACAGGTAGCCCAGTCCCCGGCGGGTGATGATGAACTGGGGCGAGGCAGGATCATCCTCCACCTTCTCCCGCAGGCGGCGGACGGCCACGTCCACGGCCCGCACGTCGCCCACATAGCCCTCGTAATTCCACACATGCTCCATCAGGGCCTCCCGGGAGAAGACCCGGCCGGGCTGGGAGGCCAGGAACTTCAGCAGCTCATACTCCCGCTGGGTCAGATCCAGGGGCACGCCATCCTTACAGGCCACCATCTGCTCAGTATCGATGACGATCCGTCCCTGCCGGATGCGGGAAGCATCTTCCGCCGCCCCGTCCCGCCGGAGGGAGGCGGAGGTGAGCATCTCGGTGCGGCGGATGTTGGCCTTCACCCGGGCCAGCAGTTCCCGCATGGAGAAGGGCTTGGTGATGTAGTCGTCGGCCCCCAGCTCCAGGCCCAGGACCTTGTCGGTCTCCTCTTCCCGGGCGGTGAGCATGACGATGGGGGTGCTCCGCCCCTCGGCCCGGATGGTCCTGCACACGTCGAAGCCGTTCATCTTGGGCAGCATCAGATCCAGCAGGATCAGGTCGGGGTTCTGCTCCAGCGCCAGCTGGAGCCCCGCTTCGCCGTCATAGGCCTCCAGGGTATCATACCCCTCCCGGTTCAGGTTGAAGCTCAGGATATCCACGATATTCTTTTCGTCCTCCACGATCAGGACCCGTTTTTTCATGTCTCTTTCTCCTTAACAATGGGTTCCGGTCTCCGGCCGTCCGGGCCTTACAGGCCCAGCAGGGCCTTCACCTTCAGCACGGTGGCCACCGTCTTTCCGTCGGTGATCTCGCCGGACATGACCTGCCCGGCCAGCTGGGCGAAGGGCACCCGCTGATCCTCCAGGAACTCGCCCTCGTCGGGGTGGCTCTCCCCCTGATGGAGCCCCCGGGCCAGGTACATGTGGAGTACCTCGGTGCAGAAGCCGGGGGATACGTACAGGCAGCCCAGATAGGTCAGCTCATCGGCCTCCACGCCCACCTCCTCGCTCAGCTCCCGCAGAGCGGCCTCCCGGTGGTCCTCGCCGTACTCCAGCTTCCCGGCGGGCAGCTCGGTGACCACCTTCTGGAAGGGGTAGCGGAACTGGCGCACCACGCTGACAGTGCCGTCGTCGAACAGGGGCAGGATGGTCACTCCGCCGGGGTGCTCCACCACCTCCCGGGTCACTGCCCGGCCGTTGACGAGCTGGGCCTTATCCAGCCGCACGGTGACGATGCGGCCCTTGAATTTCACTTCGCTGGAGATGGTCTTTTCCAAAAGCTCCATAGTATGACTTCCTTTTTCGCGGGATGCTCCCGGTATTTTTCATATGCGATCCTAGTTTATCACAAACCGTCCCGCCCCGCCACCCCGGAAGCGCAAATTGGGCCCCATGTGCCGGTCCAAATCCAGGGCCAAACATTACCGCTGTTCTCCCGCGTTTTTTCCCGCTATAATGGCTGTGATCATGTCTGCCAAACGCGCAGTACAGGAGGCGTTCCATGAACATACATCCCATCGGTGCAGCCAGCATCGCTCTTTTTCTCTCGCCCGCCGACCTGGAGGAACACGGGCTTACCCCGGAGACCCTCTCCACCCAGCGTGCTCTGGAACTCACCCGCCGCGCCTGCCGCCAGGCCGGGCTGGCACTGGAGGGGGATGTGGAGATCGAGGCCTATCCCGGCGGCTGCGGCATTCTGGTCTTTGCCCACGCCAGTCCGCCCCGGCGCTGCTGGTTCTCCTTCGATTCCCTTCCCGTCCTTCTCTCCGCCGCCCGGGCCCTGCCCCACCCCCCGGAGGAAGCCGCCCTTTTCTGGTGGGAGGATGCCTGGTGGCTCTCCCTGCCCGGTGAGCAGGTCCACGCCGTCAATCTCCTCTCCGAATTCGGCACACCCTGCCGGGCACGCCCCTTTTTTGACGCCCGGGTGGAGGAGTACGGCATGTCCGTCTTCCCTTCCCGCGCCCTTCATCACCTGCTCGCGTGCTTTCCGGTCTAAGCCCTTGACAGGTGTGCTATAATAGTAACACATCAAAGGCACGCGGCCGGCTGGGAGGTGAAGCCATGGACCGGAAGGGCACCAAGCTGGTGGCCAAAAACAGCAAGGCTTTCCACGACTACTTCATCGAGGACCGGTATGAGGCGGGCATCGCCCTGGCCGGCACCGAGGTCAAATCCATCCGTCAGGGGAACGTGAACCTGAAGGATTCCTTCTGTCTCATCAAAGATGGCCAGATGCAGGTCCTTGGCATGCACATCAGCCCCTATGAGAAGGGCAATATTTTCAACAAGGACCCCCTTCGCCCCCGGCAGCTCCTCATGCACAAGCGGGAGATCATGCGCCTGTTCGGCAAGGTCAAGCAGGACGGCTATTCCCTGATCCCCCTGTCGGTCTATTTCAAAGACTCCAGAGTCAAGCTGGAGATCGGCCTGGCCAAGGGCAAAAAGCTATACGACAAGCGGGACTCGGCGGCCGCGCGGGACGCCAAGCGAGAGATTGACCGCACCATGAAGGCCCGCAGGAATTACGGTTAACACGAGAGAAAGGATGTGTTCTCCCATGGCTCACAATCCCATCGTCACCTTTGAGATGGAGAACGGCGGCAAGATGGTCGCCGAGCTCTACCCCGAGATCGCGCCCAACTCGGTGAACAACTTCATCAGTCTGGTCAAGAGCGGTTTTTATAACGGTCTGATCTTCCACCGGGTCATCCCCGGCTTCATGATCCAGGGCGGCTGCCCCCAGGGCACCGGCATGGGCGGCCCCGGCTACACCATCAAGGGCGAGTTTTCCGGCAACGGCTTTAAGCAGAATACCCTCAAGCATGACCGGGGCGTCCTGTCCATGGCCCGGGCCATGCACCCCAACTCCGCCGGCAGCCAGTTCTTCATCATGGTGGAGAAGGCCCCTCACCTGGACGGCCAGTACGCCGCCTTCGGCAAGGTCATTGAGGGCATGGAGGTAGCAGACGCCATCGTCAGCGTCCAGACCGATTACTCCGACCGGCCCAAGCAGGACCAGCGCATGAAGTCCGTCACCGTGGAGACCTTTGGTGTGGACTATCCCGCGCCCGAGAAAGCCTGACCTATGGCGGAGGAATTCGGCGTTGAGATCACGGTGGAGTCCATCTTCCAGCCCTGCGGGGCCGGGCATCAGGTGGGCGACCGCTGCCGCATCCGAAACGTGGACGGCGCGCTGAAAATGGAGGGCTTTGACGGCTGGTGCCCTGAGCTGGTGCAGGCCGTCCTTCCCGCCTCCTTTGCCATGATCCACGGCGGCTCCATGCCGTGGGAGGACCGGGAGGGCAAGGTGCGCTCCGCCTGCCCCGACGGCGCCTGCCGGGTCATCGCCGCGATCCGGCGCATTCCACAGGAGCACCATTCTTAAAGGAACACCCGTTTCCCCCCGGCCCCCCGGGGGGAGGCGGATCTCCAATCATCTGCCAGCCCCTTAAAAGTCCTGTTCCCACAGGGGAGCGGACCTTGCAACGATAAGGGGGCGTACTGGTTTCGACGGGGACGTAGAGGCCGGAATAGCGGGCGGATGCGCCTAACATCCTTAAAATGGGCAACTTATAAATTAAAGAACAACGATAACGTCGTTCTCGCTGCGGCTTAACGCAGCCGTCTGACCGGACAGGACCACGGGTCCGGATCAGGCGTCGTTTAGTGGTGCACGTGCGTACGCAAAGCTTTGAGCGTGCCATGAATCATGAAGCTACCAAACCCTGAAGTGTGACGGCTCACG
>JALEZN010000144.1 GCA_022772585.1 Clostridiales bacterium | reverse complement strand
ACGCCGGTGCGGTCAATGAGCTGCCCCGCCGAGATATCGCTGGTCCCGCCGATCTTCTCCGCCCGAACGTTGACCCCATCCGGCGTCACTTTCAGCAGCTCCGTGGTGCCGCCGGACAGGTGCCAGGCCAGAAAGGGCCTGTCCAGCAGGTCCATCCGGCCCGCCGACCATGCGGCCGCCGCGATGTGTCCCTGCTGGTGGGACACCGCGAAAAAGGGTACGCCCAACACGTCGGCCAGAGCGCGTCCCTGCCCCTCACCGGCCAGAAAACAGGGCATGTAAGAGCCCTCCACTGCCCGGGGGCGGGTGCTGGCCGCCACGGCCCGGATATTTCCCAGGCAATCCGCTTCCCGCAGGCGGTCGAACAGCTCGGGCAGCCGCTTCACATGCTGGAACAGGGCGTCACTCTGCCGCAGGCCCAGGGCACCCTGGGGCACCTCCAGCAGCCTGCCGGCGTTGACCCCCTCCGTCCCGTCAAAGACCGCAGCCGAGGTGGTGTAGTTGCTGGTATCCAGCCCCAGGCAGACCTCGCTCCTCATTCCGCGCCGCCGTCCTCCCCGGCCGTCTCCGCCGGCTCTGCGGACACGGCCCGCTCCGGCGGGCACTCGCTGCGGACAAAGGAGCCCAGGATGCCGTTGATAAAGGAGACCACCTCCGGGCCCTCGTAGTGCTTGGCCAGCTCCACCGCCTCGTTGATGGCAGCGGCATTGGGGATATCCTGCATATAGAGGATCTCATACATGGCCACCCGCATGATGGAGACAGCCACCCGGGGGATGCGGGCAAACTTCCAGCCGATGGCGTAGCGGGAAATATATTCGTCCAGCTCCGGGCAGTGGGCATAAACGCCCCTCACCAGCGTACCTATGTAGTCACGCTGCTTCTCATTGGGGAACTCGGCGTAAAGCGGCTCCTCCTGACCGATCTGGGCAAACACCTCCCGTGTGAGCATATGCTCCAGCAGTTCATCTGCTGTTTCGTTGGAAAAACCAAGTTCAAAGGAGAAGTGAACCGCAATCTCCCGGGCATTGGTCCTTGTCATTCGTATTCCTCCAGTCCGGGCAAAAGCCCGGCATTATTAATATCCATTATCCAGTTTATTATACAGAATCATATACAAAAATGGAACCACCAATTTCAATAAAAACACAAAAAACATGGAGCGGACCCAGCCGTCCGCTCCATGCCGTTTCTTTCGCTCAGGCCTTCCTGCTCTCCCGCTCGAAGGTCACACCGGCCACGTGGATGTTCACGCACTCCACCGTCAGGCCGCTGGTATTGCTGATGGCGCCGAACACCGCATCCTGCACGGCCTTGGCCACCTCGGGGATCGTGTAGCCGTATTTGATGCAGATGGACAGCTCCACGCTGACGCTGCCCTCGTTCACCGCAATGTGCACGCCCTTGGCCAGGGCGCTCTTCTTGCCCAGCAGCTCGGCCAGGTCGCTCCCCAGGTTGGGGGACAGGCTGCCAACGCCCTCCACCTCCAGGGCGGCGGCGGCGGCGATCACGGCCAGGACCTCCTCGGATATATGGATGTTCCCCAGCTCGTCAGGACGGGAAACGTATTCTCTTGCATCGGCCATTTCAGGTCACGCTCCTTTTTGTCGTACAGCAGGATTTGCTTACTGACCTACATTGTACCACATCAGGCGGGAAAATACCACTAGATTTTTCCGCCTGCCGTGTCCCGTCCACAGCCGCTGTTTCCCGTATGTACCCGCTCGTTTCTCAGGGCTCTGCCTCGATGATCTTGATCTGGCCCGCCGTGAGCCCGGTCTCCCCGGTGACGATCTCCGTGATCCGGGCGATATCCGCGTCGGACAGCCCCTCTCCCGCGGCAGCCACCACCACGCTGGCACTGCCGTCGTTGACGAAGGCCACGCAGTCACTGTAACCTTTGGCGGTGACCAGATTTTCGATCTGAGCCTCCGACACCGTGGTGCTGGCCATGGTCTCGATGGCAGCGGTCATCTGCTCCTTCATGGCTTCGTCCGCCGTGTCGCTCTCAGCCGACTGCTGAAGGATGGACAGGGCGCTATCCCTGGCCTGCTTCCGGTTGAGCCGGGCCGAGTCAAAGTACCCGCTGCCGCCGGAGGGAGACGGCGTGGCGCTGGGCGCAGGGGAGGCGGTGGTCTTTGTCCCGTCTCCGGCGATCAGAGGATCGGTGGTCTGTCCGCCCACCAGCGCCGCCTGGCCCAGGACCTTTCCAGCATCCGCCGCCTCCTGATTATACGACCAGTTGAGATAGACCGCCACGCACACAAAGAGGACGATGGCAGCCACCACCGCGTTCCGTTTCCAGAGTTTCATACCTGATTTCCTCACTTTCCTTTACATATCGAGATCTTGTCGGTGCTCAGGCCGGTGATGGCGGATACCGCTTCCGTCATGGCCAGACGCACCGAGGGATCGTCTCCCCCCGAGCATACCACCAGCGCCCCCCGGAATCGGGGCGAAATCTGCTGGACCGGGACCGTCTCCTCCTGTCCCGATCCCCGGGACAAAATCACCGCCGATTCCTCCTCCCGCACGGCGTCCGCCTCCTGCTCCCGTTTCCGGTCCATGGCCCAGATCTGGCGTGGACCGGCCTCCACCGACAGGACCACGTCTACCTCCCCGGCCCCCCGGACCCGGCTCAGGGCCCGTTCCAGCTTCTCCTCCAGCGCGCCGGTATCCAGAGCCTGCGCCGACACCGCTGCCGTCTCGGCCGCTCCGCTCTCCTGCTCTTTTCCGCCTGTGGGCAGAAGCAGCAGGACCACACCTGCCAGAATGACCAGGAGCACATAGCGGTATTTCCCGGCCCAGGACCGCAGCCGCTCCGTCAGGCCGGCCATATCCAAGCCTTTCATTCCACTTCCTCCATATGATACGTCTGCCGCTCCGCCGGAATGGCGAAATCGGCCTCGATCCTCCGGGTCAGCGCCTCCCGCTGCTCCGCAGTGAGACTGCCGCGCACAGTCACTGCCCAGGGCACCGGATAGCCGTCCTGCTCCCGGGTCTCCACAGCCACGGTGCAGCGGATGCCAAGGTCCTCCGCCTTGTCCGATATATATGCATCGGACTGTTCTTCTATGAGTTCTTTCATGACCTCCAGGCTGGCGTCTGCCATAACCGCCCGGTCCTCCTCGGGAAGGCGGTATTCTGTCAGTGCCCGGGAGAGCCGCATCCCGTCCACCTTCCATATAGGGGAGAGCACCGAGAGCATCAATACCAGCGCGCCCGTGAGCTTCCCGATCCGCTGTACCGTGCCCCTGGGCATCAGACTCCCGGCGGCGGCCACCAGAACAGCGGCAGCGGTGACTCCCATGATCCACTGCTTCACCACATCCAGCATCATACGCCTCCCACAGCCATGGTAATGGCCGACACCATGGATACCAGCAGCAGCAGGGCGCTGGCACCCGTCATGCCCAGCACCAGTCCGAAGGCCCCGCCAATGGCGTCGATGAGGCCCGCCATCCGGCCGCCGGCCACCGTAGCCGACAGGGCCGCCGTCAGCTTATAGACCAGATAATGGACCCCCAGCTGCAGGAATGGGGCCACACAGATGGCCAGCACCCCCAGCATACCGAACACGCCCACCGCGCCCCGCAGAATACCCGCCCCCGCCAGTACGGTCCCGGCCGCGTCGGACAGGATGCCGCCCACCACCGGGACCATGCCGGAGATGGTCATTTTGGCTGCCTTCAGCGTCACGGCGTCGGCGCTGCCTGCAATGACGCCGCTCACCGTCAGATACCCCACAAAGGCCAGCACAACGGCGGTGAGGATGGAGGTCACCGCCCATTTCAGCAGCTCTCCCACCCGTTTGAGCCCTTCATTCCCCAGCGCCGCGTAGGCAGTACAGGCTGCCACATAGAGGTACACCAGCGGCAGCAGCAGGCTGTTGATAAGGGTGAGCAGAACGTCGGAAAACAGCATGGTGGCAAGCTGCCGGGCGGCGGCGCCCGACGGTGCTCCGGCGGCGGCAGCGGCCGCCGTCATGGTGGGCAGCAGCACCTTGGAAAACTGGCTCATCCTGTCCAGCGCCTCCCGCCCCAGGCCAATGAGGGCGTGGATATCGGCCACCGACGCCGCCGTCACTGCCAGCGCGCCGGCCAGCGCGGTCACGTCCAGCTCCGCCGGCGCGCCCAGACTGCCGGACACCTCTCCCGCCAGAGCGCACAGAAGCACCACGCTCAGCAGCACCACGGCGCTGCGCACCGCCCGGCGCAGGACGCCCGGGAGCTCGTCCCTCCCTTTATCGAATATTTGTTCTATTCCCTGATCCAGATCCAGTCCGCTGCCGATCTCCAGCCCGGACAGCTCTCCCTCCGCCGCCCGCCGCAAACCGTCCAGATCCAGCGCCTCGGCCTGGGCAGCCTCCACCTCCTCCGGTTCGGTGGCACCGGCGGGCGGACACAGCGCCGGGAGCAGAACCAGACATACCAGAAGGATCCATGCCCACCGCCGCGTCCTGCTCATACCATAGCGTTCAGGGTGTCCAGCACCGCCCGGAGCAGAGGCGCCGCCACCCAAAGGGCGGCCGCCGCCCCGGCGGTCTCCATCGCCGCGCCGATGCCTCCCTCTCCCGCGTCCCGGCACAGCTCCGCCGCAACGCGGGTGACGATGGAGATCCCCACCGTCTTGAGCACCGGCGAGAGCACCGCCGGTGACAGTCCCGCCGTCTCGGCCAGTGCATCCAGAACGGTACGCAGACCGTCCACAGTCCTGAGCGCGGCGCCCAGAACCATGGCCGCGGCGGCCAGCGCCAGCACCAGTCCCAGCTCCCGGGCCTGCTTTTTGACCACCACGGCGCACAGCGCCGCGGTCACCGCCAGCGCGGCGGCCTTTATGATATCCGTCATAGTCCATCACAGCCCAAACAGTTCCTTTACCAGGTCGAACAGGGCGCTGATCTCCCGTACCACCAGCATAAGTACCACCACCAGCCCGGCCAGGGTCACCATGGTGGCCTGCTCATCCCGCCCCGACCGGGCCAGGACCTGATTGAGCACCGAGACCAGAATGCCAATGGCGGCGATCTTGAAAATCAAATCCACATCCATCATGTTCCCACTTCCTCCGCTCTCCTACAGGAGAAGGATGACGAAAAAACTGCCGGCAGCCATGCCCAGCGCCTGATAGAGCCGTCCCCGTCCGTCCCGGTCGGCCTCAGCGGCGGTCAGGTTCCCCTCCAGCCGGGCCCGGGTCAGGGCGATGGCCTCCCGCTGCCCCTCCCCGTCGTAGCGGCCCAGGACCTGTCCCAATTCCGCCAATGCTTCCCGGTCCTCCTCCGCCAGGTCCATGGGCCAGCCGGCCAGAGCCTCCTCCCAGAGCTGCCCCAGGCTCCGCTCCCCCAAGCGGTCCAGTCCGTCCAGGCAGCGGCCGAAAAAGCCGCATGCCGGGGACTGGCTGCGGCGGGAAAGCTCGTCCAGCAGCTCCGGGATGGGGGTCAGGCGAAAGGAGAGCTCCCGCTCGGCCAGCTCCAGCGCGCCCAGCAGCGCGCGCAGGCTCTTCACCCTCCGCCCCAGTTGGGCCGAGGCGGAAAAGCCCATGGCGGCCGCCCCTGCGGTGAGAAGCACCGCCCCCAGGAGCTTCAGCATCTCTCTCCCTCCAGACTGCGCACCTCGCATACCCGGCCCGGTCCAACCCGCCGGATGACCACCAGACGCTGAAACACCTTCCGCTCCAGCAGCCGCCGGTAGAGGGGGCGGATACGCAGGTCCTCCGGCCCTGTACCGTGAGCGGTGGCCAGCAGAGACACGCCGCAGTTGGCAGCGGCCTCCAGCGCCTCCGCATCCTCAGGGGCGGTGATCTCGTCGGCGGCCAGCACCTGGGGGTTCATCCCCCGCAGCAGCATCATCAGCGCCGCCGCCTTGGGGCATCCGTCCAGAATATCGGTGTGCCCGCCCACGTCCAGCTGGGGCATTCCCTCCCACAGGGCGGCCACCTCGCTGCGCTCATCCGCCAGGCCCACCCGCAGAGCGGGGCCCTCCACGCCGTCGGACAGGGAGCGCACCAGGTCCCGCAGGAGCGTGGTCTTTCCGCCGCCGGGGGGCGAGAGGATCAGCGTGCTGTGGACGCCGCCGGGACGCCGCAGCACATCCAGAACGGCCTCCGCCGCGCCGGGCACCTCCCGGGCCACCCGGATGGACAGTGAGGAGAGCTGCCGCAGATTATGTACCGCGCCCTCCCGCACCACCGCGGAACCGCACAGGCCGATGCGGTGTCCGCCCCGGACGGTGAAAAATCCGTTCTGCACCCGGTCCAGCGCCGTATGGGCCGAGGCGCGGGTGGCCACCTCCAGCACCAGGGACAGATCGCTGCTGCGGACGATCTCTCCGGAGCCCGGCGCCTGTTTCTCCCCTGCCGGGCTCCCTACCGTCATGGCCCGTCCCGCCCGCAGGCGGATCTCCTCGGTCATGGCCTGCTCCTCCCGGGGCAGCCGCTCCAGAGGCCCCCGCAGCCACGCCGGGAGCAGCGCCGCCGCCTGACGGAACCGCTCCGCCGCTCTCTCTTCCTGCCCAGTGGTCATATCGCTCACGCTCCTTGTCTTTGGAATTACTGGCACATTCTATGAGGGCACGTCCCTCTTTATGACGGGCATGTCCGTTTTTTTCCGGGCCTCTGCCGGGACGGGTCGCCTACAGGAGGAGAAATTGTAAATTTTTTGCGACCATGCTGTCAACTTATGAAAAATGTGGTATTATAAAATACCTGTAAAACTGTCAGACTAGAAGGACGGCGCTTTGCGTCTCCTCTCTCACATATTGGAAAGGAACGGTGGCCTATGGCCGATATGACCCGAATCGAACTGTCCCCCGGCGTCCATCTGACGGCGGTCCATACCGAAAAATTCAAGTCCTGCGTGCTGGGCGCCACGCTGCTCTCGCCGCTGGGCCAGGAAACCGCCTCCCTCAACGCCCTCATCCCCTCCGTGCTCCGCCGGGGCACACAGATGCATCCTGATATGGAATCCCTCTCCGCCGCGCTGGACGAGCTGTACGGCGGCTCTGTGGAGCCCATGGTCCGCACCCGGGGCGAGACCCAGTGCGTGGGCTTTCTGGGCAGCTTTCTGGACGATGCCTATACCCTGGACGGCGCCTCCATTCTGGAGCCTGCCGCCGGTCTGCTGGGGGAGCTGCTCCTCCGCCCCTATACTGTGGACGGCGCCTTCTGTCCTGACTACACCAGGGGCGAGCGGGACAACCTGGTGGACCGCATCCGGGCCCAGGTCAACGAAAAGCGCAGCTACGCCCTCTCCCGCCTGAAGCAGGAGATGTGCGCCGGGGAACCCTTCGGCGTGGACCGCCTGGGCGACGAGACCCATGCCTCTGCCATCACGGCCCAAACCCTGTGGGACCAGTACCGCGCCCTGCTCGCCTCCGCCCCCCTGGAGCTCTATTACTGCGGCTCGGCCCAGCCCCAGCGGGTGGCCGGCGCCCTGAGCGCCGCTCTCTCCGACCTGCCCCGGTCCGCCGCCCGCGCCGTCCCTCCCCGGCCCGTCCGGCAGGAGGCCCCCGCCCAGCCCCGCTATGTGGAGGAGGCGCTGGACGTGACCCAGGGCAAGCTGACCATGGGCTTCCGGGCCGGCGGCGACGTCTGGAGCGAGCAGTACCCCGCCCTCATGCTGGCCAACGCCATCTACGGCGGCACCACCACCTCCAGGCTCTTCCTCAACGTGCGTGAGAAGCTCTCCCTGTGCTACTACGCCAGCTCTCAGCTGGAGAAGTTCAAGGGCGTGATGCTGGTGTCCTCCGGCGTGGAGTTTGACCAGTTTGCTCCGGCCAGGGACGAGATCCTGGCCCAGCTGGCCGCCTGCAAGGCGGGGGATTTTGAGGACTGGGAGCTGGAGGGCGCCCGCCGCTCGGTGGTGGGCGCGCTGAAGAGCGCCATGGACGCCCAGGGCCGGCTGGAGGACTTCTGGCTGGGACAGGCGGTAGCCGGTCTCACCGAGGGGCCTGACGCCCTGGCCGGCCGGGTGGAGCAGGTCACCCGTGAGCAGGTGGTCCGGGCCCTCAACACTCTGGAGCTGGACACCGTCTATTTCCTGAAAGGCAAGGAGGCCTGATCGCATGGAGAAACAGATCTATTCACGGGTGGGCGAGACCGTCTGGACCACCCGTCTGGACAACGGCCTTCCCATCTACGTGGATGTGAAGCCCGGCTTTCAGAAGAGCTACGCCTTCTTCGCCACCAACTACGGCGGCATGGACATGCGCTTTGAGCTGGACGGCGTATGGCAGGACACTCCCGCCGGCGTAGCCCACTTCCTGGAACACAAGATGTTTGACACCAAGGACGGTAACGCCCTTCAGGACCTGGCCGCCAACGGCGCTTCCCCCAATGCCTTCACCAGCACGGCCATTACCGGCTATTACTTCGAGAGCACCGAGAAATTCGAGGAGAACCTGCGCATCCTCCTCTCCTTTGTCTCCGTCCCCTGGTTCACCCCGGAGAGCGTGAACAAGGAGCAGGGCATCATCGGCCAGGAGATCCAGATGATCGAGGACGACCCGGAGTGGCAGGTGTTCACCAACCTGCTCTCCGCCCTCTATGCACACAATCCTGTCCGGGTATCGGTGGCGGGCAGCCGGGAGTCCATCTCCCACATCACCGCCGACACCCTCTACGCCTGCCACAAAGCCTTTTACAACCCCTCCAACATGGTGCTGTGCGTGGCCGGCGACGTGGATCCGGAACGGGTGGCCGCCCTGGCCCGGGAGATTCTGCCCGCCCAGGGCCGTCCCGCCATCCCCCGGGACTACGGCGAGGACGAGCCCGAGACCGCCAACGAGCCCCTGCGGGAGCTGCGGATGGAGGTCTCCACCCCCATCTTCCAGCTGGGCTTCAAAGCCGACCCCGCTCCCCACGGACAGGAGCACCTGCGGCAGGAGCTCATCGGCGAGCTGGTAGCCGAGGTGCTGGCCGGTTCCTCCAGTCCCCTGTACGCCCGGCTCTACCGGGAGGGACTCATCAACAAAAACTTCGGCTGCGGGTACGAGGCCTACCCCGGCTGCGCCTTCCTGGCTGCCGGCGGCGAGAGCCGGGACCCGGAGGCCGTGCGGGACGCGGTGCTCTCTGAGGCCCAGCGCCTGGGCCGGGAAGGCGTGGATCCCGCCCTGTTCCGGCGGCTGAAAAAGGCGGCCTACGGCAGCCAGGTACGGGCCCTCAACTCCTTTGAGCACACCTGCGTCACCCTTGCTCAGTCCCATTTCGCGGGCGTGGACTATCTGGACTTCCCCGCCGTGTTCGATTCCATCTCCCAGTCTGATGTGGAGTCCGCCATCCGCCGCTGGTGCACCCCGGAGCGCGCCGCCCTGGCCGTGGTCCGGCCCAAGGAGGGCGTATGATCCGTACTGTCACCTTTCCGGGCCTGGGCCTGGAATTTCATCTCAACCCCATCGCCTTTACTGTCTTCGGCTGGCCCATCCACTGGTATGGCGTGATCATCGCCGCCGGCTTCCTGCTGGCGGTGGCCTACTGTACCCGCGTCTCCAAGCGCTTCGGCATCAAGGAAGACGACATTCTGGACATGCTCCTCTATGCCGCGCCCCTGGCTATTCTGGGGGCCCGGCTCTACTACATCGTGTTTTACCTGGACCTCTTCCGCCGTGAGGACGGCTCGCTGGACTTCATGCAGATGGTGCGCATCTGGGACGGCGGCCTGGCCATCTACGGCGCCGTCATCGCCGCGGCAGTGACCCTGTTCGTATTCTGCCGCTCCCGGAAAATCTCCTTTCTGGCCTTTGCCGACCTGGGGGTCAACGGCCTGCTCATCGGCCAGGCCATCGGCCGCTGGGGCAATTTCGTCAATGTAGAGGCCTATGGCGGAGACACCACGCTTCCCTGGCGCATGGGCATCATCGAGTGGGCAGGCAGCACCGAGGTTTTTCGGGAAGTCCACCCCACCTTCCTCTACGAATCTCTCTGGAATCTGGTGGGACTGGCCCTCCTCATCCTCATCGCCCGGAAATGGCGGACCTTCGACGGCCAGATCTTTTTCAGCTATCTGGCCTGGTACGGTATCGGCCGGGGCCTGATCGAGGGCCTGCGCACCGACAGCCTCTACCTCTTCTCCACCGGCATCCGGGTCTCCCAGCTTCTGGGCTTTGCCTCCGGTCTGGTGGGGATCGCGCTGCTGGTCTGGAACCTGAAGTTCCGCCGCCATACGCCGGAGGAGCTGTGGGTCAACCGCTGTGCCCCGCCCGCCCCGGAGGAGGGCGCCGGCCAGTGACCGCGCTTTTGCCCCGCCCCGCCGCAAAAACGGCCGGGCGGGGCTTTCTCTGCTATTTTAGACGAAAAGGTGCCCATGGATGGCTGCAAATTTTATTGCGGATGCCGCATTTTTTCTTGACAAACCCGGCAGAATATTGTATCATCAATCATGTTGTAAAGCTCTCAAACTTTACAAAGCGGCTCACCTTTACAAACAATCCCGGAAGGAGGCGTCGGAATTGAAGAATCAGGCGTACCGTATGGCCATGCTCTTCGACTTCTACGGTGACATGCTCACCGACCGGCAGAAGGAATTCTACGACCTCTATTACAACGAGGACCTCTCTCTGGCCGAGATCGCCGAGAACTACGGCATCACCCGCCAGGGGGTCCGGGACGTGATCGTCCGGGCCGAGGCCATCCTCACCGAACTGGAGGACAAGACCGGCATCATCCGCCGCTTTCACAAGATGCAGGAGCAGTTTTCCGAGATCCAGAAGGCGGTGGACGGCATCCGCTCCGTCAACGAGGAGCGCCGCTATTACGACAACACCATCGAGAGCCGCTGCAACGATATCCAGGCCGTTCTCGATCAGCTGAAGCAGGAGTAAGCAATGGCGTTTGAAGGATTAACCGAAAAGCTCTCCGCCGCCTTTAAAAAGCTGCGGGGCAAGGGCCGTCTCACCGAGGCCGACGTGAAGGAGGCCATGCGGGAGATCCGGGTGGCTCTGCTGGAGGCCGACGTCAACTTCAAGATCGTCAAGCAGTTCGTGGCCACTGTCACCGAGCGGGCCGTCGGCTCCGACGTGCTGGAGAGCCTGACCCCCGCCCAGATGATTGTCAAGATCGTCAATGAAGAGCTCACCGCCCTGATGGGCAGCGAGGCGGCCAAACTCAATATCTCCTCCGCGCCCCCCACCGTGGTCATGCTGGTGGGCCTCAACGGCGCGGGCAAGACCACCAACGGCGCCAAGCTGGCCGGCTACATGAAGCGCCGCAGCGGCAAGCGCCCCCTGCTGGTGGCCTGCGACACCTTCCGTCCCGCCGCCATCACCCAATTGGAAGTGGTGGGCAGCCAGGTGGATGTGCCTGTCTTTCAGATGGGCCAGAACGACCCCATCGACATCGCCAAGGCCGGCATTGAGCACGCCAGGAAGCACGGCAACGACATGGTGTTTATCGACACCGCCGGCCGGCTCCATGTGGATGAAGAACTGATGGGCCAGCTCAAGGACATGAAGGCCGCCGTCGAGCCCGACGAGATCCTGCTCATCGTGGACGCCATGATCGGCCAGGACGCGGTGAACGCCGCCAAGGCCTTTGACGAGGCGCTGGACATCACCGGCGTCATGCTCACCAAGCTGGACGGCGATGCCCGGGGCGGCGCGGCTCTCTCCATCAAGGCGGTCACCGGAAAGCCCATCAAGTTCGTGGGCCTGGGCGAGAAGCTGGACCAGATCGAGGTCTTTCACCCCGACCGGATGGCCTCCCGCATCCTGGGCATGGGCGACATGCTCTCCCTCATCGAAAAGGCCCAGGAAAATTTTGACCTTCAGAAGGCCAAGGAGATGGAGCAGAAGCTCCGCACCAACAAATTCACCCTGGCCGACTTTTATGAGCAGCTCTCCCAGATCAAGAACATGGGCTCGCTCAGCGATATCGCCGGTATGCTGCCCGGCGTCAACGCCAAGGCCCTGGAGGGGGCCTCTGTGGATGAGAAGGCCCTGGCCCGTACCGAGGCCATTATCCTCTCCATGACCCCCCAGGAGCGGGAGAACCCCTCCCTGCTGAACAACAGCCGGAAAAAGCGCATCGCCGCCGGCTCCGGCACCCAGGTGGTGGACATCAACCGCCTGCTCAAGCAGTTCGATCTGATGCAGCAGATGACCAAGCAGTTCTCCGGCGGGCGGATGAAGCGCCGGGCCGGGATGTTTGGCAAAATGAAGGGCGGACGCAGGTTCCCCTTCTGAGCAAGTTGGTACACGCTTCGCGTTGACCATAGAGAGATGTACAATATTATGGAGGTGAATCTACCATGGTTAAAATCCGTCTGCGTCGTATGGGCGCCAAGAAGGCTCCTTTCTACCGCATCGTGGTCGCTGACTCCCGTTATCCCCGTGACGGCCGTTTCATCGAGGAGATCGGCACTTACAATCCCCTGACCAACCCCGCCGAGCTGAAGGTGGATGCCGAGCGCGCTCAGGCCTGGATCAAGACCGGCGCTCAGCCCACTGAGACCGTCAAGGCCTTGCTGAAAAAAGCCGGCGCCCTTTAATGGAGGTCTTTGGCCGCATGAAGGAACTGCTCACTTACATCGCCCGGAATCTGGTGGACCACCCCGACGCGGTGGAGGTCACCGAGCATGCCGGCGATGGCGAGACCGTCCTGGAACTCCGGGTCGCCTCTGAGGACATGGGCAAGGTGATCGGCCGTCAGGGCCGCATCGCCAAGGAGATCCGGGCGCTGATGCGCTCGGTGGCCCAGCGCCAGGGCGGCAAGGTCTCTGTCGAGATCGTCGACTAAACAAAAACGGCGGGGTCTCCCCCGCTGTTTTTTTGTACCATCCACCGTTCAGGAGGAAAACGCCATGAAACATCCATTTCTCGAAGCCGGACAGATCGTAAACACCCACGGCATTCAGGGCGAGGTCAAGATCGTCCCCTGGTGCGATTCCCCGGAGTTCCTCTGCGGCTTTGATACGCTGTATATCGACGGCACGCCGGTAAAGGTCCGCGCCGCCCGGGCCCACAAGGGCAATGTGCTGGCCCGGCTGGAGGGCGTGGACGACGTGAACGCCGCCATGCGCCTGAAAAACAAGGTGGTCAGCATCGACCGCAGCGGCGTGGAGCTGCCCGGCGGCCGGCACTTCATCGCCGACCTGATAGGCCTCACCGTCATTGACGACGACACCGGCGCCGAGCTGGGCGTCATCGCCGACGTGCTCACCCCGCCCGCCCATGAGGTCTATGTGGTGAAGGGCGGGGAGAAATCCTATATGATCCCCGCGGTGGACGCCTTCCTCCGGGGCACCAGCGTGGAAGAGGGCTGGGTCCGGGTCCACCTTATCGAAGGGATGGAGATGTGATGTACCATATCGACATCCTCACCCTCTTTGACGAGACCGTGGGCGACATGATGAGCGAGTCCATCCTGGGCCGGGCCCAGGAGCGGGACATCCTGCGTATCGAGGCCCACCAGATCCGGGACTACACCGTGGACAAGCAGAAGCAGGTGGACAACTACCCCTACGGCGGCGGACGGGGGGCGGTCATGCAGGCCGATCCCCTTTACCGCTGCTGGGAGCACGCGAAGTCCCTGGGCGAGGGGCCGGTACGCACCATCTACCTCTCCCCCGCCGGCAAGACTTTTACCGAGGCCGACGCCCGCCGCCTGCGGGATGACTATAACCATCTGATCCTGGTCTGCGGCCACTACGAGGGCATCGACGAGCGCTTCATTGAGGAGTGCGTGGACGAGGAGATCTCCCTGGGAGACTTTGTCCTCACCGGCGGCGAGATCCCGGCCATGGCGGTGGCCGACGCGGTAGCCCGGCTGGTGCCCGGCGTGCTGGCCGACCCGGAGTGCTTTGAGGACGAGAGTCACTGGAACGGCATGCTGGAGTATCCCCAGTACTCCCGTCCGGAGGAGTGGCACGGCCGCAAGGTCCCCTCCATTCTGCTCTCAGGCCACCACGCCAACATCGCCAGGTGGCGGCGCAAGCAGTCTATTATCCGCACCCGGGACCGCCGCCCCGACCTCTACGCCAGACTGGACCTGAGCTCCAAGGCCGACCAGAAACTGCTGCGGGAGATCGAAGAGGAAGAGCACAAAGCACGCCGGGATGGGGAATGATCCATTTCTGTCCAGACAGGCCCCGCAGGGCGCAGACCCGCGGGGCTTCCTGTTTTTCTGACTGCTTCACATATTGCTTTACTTTTTGTGTCGGGCATGCTACAATGGTCACAAGATTTGAATCTGATTTTAAATATGATATCAAGGAATGATGTTCATGAGTTTTAGGATCGTCGTGGACAGCTGCTGCGACCTGACCCCCGCCATGCTGGCCGACCCCTGTTTCGTTAAAGTCCCCCTCACCATCCAGGTGGGCTCCCACTCTTTTGTGGATGACGCCGCCTTTGATCAGGCCACCCTGCTCTGGCGCATGAAGGAGAGCGAGGACGCTCCCACCACCTCCTGCCCCTCTCCCGCCGCCTATCTGGAGGCTTTCGGCACCGGGGAAGACGATATCTATGTGGTCACCCTCTCCGCGCTCCTCTCGGGTTCCCACAACAGCGCCGCCCAGGCGCGGCTCATGTTCCTGGAGGAGCATCCCAATGCCAATGTCCACATCTTCAACTCCTGCTCCGCCTCCTCCGGCGAGGTGCTGCCCGCCCTGAAGATCCGGGAACTGGCCCAGTCCGGCATGGACTTCTCCTCCGTGGTGGATCAGGTCTCCCGTTTCATCAGCGAGATGGAGACCCTGTTCGTGCTAGAGACTCTGGACAATCTGCGGAAAAACGGCCGTCTCTCCCGGCTCCAGAGCATCGTTACCGGCACACTGAAGATCAAGCTGCTCATGGGCGCCACACCCCAGGGCGAGATCTGCAAGCGGGGGCAGGCCCTGTCCGTCAGGCAGGCCCTTTCAAAAATGGTATCCCTCATGGCGGCGGATGAGAAGCACCAGGGCCGCATCCTCTGTATCACTCACTGCAACTGTCTGGAGCGGGCTTTCTCTCTCAAGGAGATGGTGCTCAAGAGTTGCCGCTTCCGGGATATCATCCTCTGCGAGACTCACGGCATCTCCACCGTCTACGCCAACGACGGCGGCGTTATTGCGGCATATTGATCCCAATCCCACGCTGGCCAGGTCCCTTCCGGGCATGCCCGGAAGGGACTCTTTCTGTTTACAGCGGCCCCTCGCCTGTGCTATACTGGAATCGAACAAAATTTCGGGAGGTGCCGGGATGTCTGCCAGCCGTCTCTTTGGCATTTTCTATTACCTGCTGGACCACGGGCAGGCCACCGCACCTGAGCTGGCCGCCCGGTTCGAGGTATCTGTCCGCACCATCTACCGGGATATTGACGCGCTCTCAGCCGCCGGCGTGCCCGTATATGCCGTCTCCGGCCACGGCGGCGGGATATCCCTGCTGGATAATTGTATTCTGGAGCGCTCCTCCTTCAGCGAACAGGAACAGACTCAGATCATGACTGCCCTTCAGAGCCTGCCCGAATCGGTCCGTGCGGAATCGGAGCACACCCTGTCCAAGCTCTCCGCCCTCTTCCGCCGGCGGCCTCCGGACTGGCTTCAGGTGGACCTGTCCCACTGGGGGCAGTCCGGCCCCGACCACGAAAAGTTCCGGCAGCTGCGTACCGCCATCCTGGAGCGCCGGGTCATTTCCTTCACCTACGTCAGCTCCGCCGGGCAGACCACACAGCGTCTTGCCCGGCCCGCCCGCCTCTGCTTCAAGGGGCAGGCCTGGTATCTCCAGGCCTTCTGCCTGGAGCGGCAGGACTACCGCACCTTCAAGATCAGCCGTATGCTGCGCCTCGCCGTTCTGGAGGAGCAGTCCCGCCAGATGCCGGAGCCGCCGCCCATCGAGGCGGGCGGCTCCCCGCCCCCTTTTCTGGTCTCCGTGACGCTGCGCTTTGCGCCCTGGATGGCCTACCGGGTGTACGACGAATTTGATGAGAGCTGCATCACGGCGGAGGAGGACGGCTCTTTCCTCGTGCGCGTCACCTTTCCTGAGGACCAGTGGCTCTACGGCTATCTGCTCTCCTTCGGCGCGGCGGTGGAGGTCCTCTCCCCCGCCGGTCTCAGGGACAGGCTGGGACTGCTGGCCCGGGAGATCTGGCGGGGCTGTTCCGGCCTTGACAGCAGTTGTCAGGTTTGTCATGGTATCATGAGCTTATCCAATCAAAAGGAGGAATCTCTCATGTCATTCGATCCCAACGACTTCTGTCAGTCCTGCGGCATGCCCATTACCGACCCCAACCTCCACGGCACCGAGCAGGATGGCTCCGCCAGCCCCCACTACTGCAAGTACTGCTATCAGAACGGCGCCTTCACCGGCGACATGACCATGGAGGAGATGATTGACTTCTGCACGCCCTTCATGGTCCAGGGCCACCCGGAGATGACCGCCGAGCAGGCAAAAACCCAGATGCGCCAGTTCTTCCCTATGCTGCTGCGCTGGCGGAAGGGCTGAGTCTCCCTCCGACCAGAGATACGGAGCCCTTTTTCTCCCTCTGCTGAGCAGTTCTGAACTGACATCCGCCCCCATATCACATGATGTGGGGGCGGAGCTTTTTCGGGACAGCAGACTTTTTCCCATCCCGGGATGACAAACGGTACAGGAAATGGTATACTGATATTTATTACACCGAAAAGGCGGTCAAAGACATGGATCTCTGCAATATCCGGGATATCAAGGCCCTGCTGGGCCGGCACGGTTTTCATTTTTCCAAATCAATGGGGCAGAATTTCCTCATCGAGAGCTGGGTGCCCCGGAACATTGCCGAGGCGTCGGGTGCCGATGAGACCTGCGGCGTCATCGAGGTGGGGCCCGGCATCGGCCCGTTGACGGTACAGCTGGCCGGCCGGGCCAAAAAAGTGGTGGCCGTGGAGCTGGACCGTACCCTGCTCCCCGTCCTGGCCGAGACCCTGGCAGAGCACCCCAATGTGGAGGTAGTGCCCGGCGACGTGATGAAGCTGGACCTGGCGGCCCTGGCGGCGGAAAAACTGCCCGGCCTCACCCCCATGGTGTGCGCCAACCTGCCCTACAACATCACTACTCCGGTGATCACCGCCTTTCTGGAGACCCATGTGTTTTCCGCTATTACCGTCATGATCCAGCGGGAGGTGGCCCGGCGCATCTGCGCCGGGCCCGGTTCTCCGGATTATGGAGCGTTTTCTGTGTTCTGCCAGTACTATGCGGAACCTGAACTTCTGTTCGACGTGCCCCCCGAGTGCTTCCTCCCCGCGCCCAAGGTGACCTCCTCAGTGATCCGCCTGATTCCCCGCTCTTCTCCTCCTCAGACATTGGTGGATGACCAGACCTTCTTCCGGGTGGTCCGGGCCGCCTTTGCACAGCGGCGCAAGACTCTGATCAACAGTCTCAGCAGCTCAGGCTATGACAAAAATATGGTACGCTCCGCTCTTGCCGCCTGCGGGCTGCCGGAAACGGTCCGCGGAGAGCGGTTGGGCATCCCGGAATTCGCCGCACTGGCAGCTTATCTCTATTCCGCAGGCACTTTTTGAGCACTTCTTCCCGCTGAAGCAGCATTAAGCCGGTCCTTACGGCTTTGCCTTTTTCTCTTTGTCTCAAATGACGGTAACGGCCCCAAAATAATTTGTATTTTCGCCCATTTCCCGGTTTTTCCTCTTTTCCCCTTCTCTTTTTTGCAAGAAACAGAAAATATACTTGCTTTTCGGCGCTGTTTCTTGTAAAATGAAGCCAATCGTGATACAGGGAGGTAATTGCTTTGGAACTTACAAATAACAAGGCGGCTCTGGAGTGGATCAACAAGATGGTCGCTCTGACCTGTCCTGACCAGATCGTCTGGATCGACGGAAGCGAGAGCCAGCTGGCCCAGCTGCGGGAGCAGGCCGTTCAGGAGGGCATCCTGACCGAGCTCAACCAGGAAAAGCTGCCCGGCTGCTACCTGCACCGCACCGATCCCAACGACGTGGCCCGTGTTGAGGACCGCACCTTCATCTGCTGTGAGAAGGAAGAGGACGCCGGCCCCACCAACCACTGGATGGCGCCCGCCGAGATGTACTCCAAGATCAACGAGATGGCTTCCGGCGCCTATAAGGGCCGCACCTGCTACATCATCCCCTACTCCATGGGCCCCATCGGCTCTCCCTTTGCCAAATACGGCTTTGAGCTTACCGATTCCATCTACGTGGTCCTGAACATGAACATCATGACCCGGATCGGCAAGGCCGTCTGCGATGCTCTGGGTGATGACGAGGGCTTCATCAAGGGCCTGCACTGCCAGCTCAACCTGGATAAGGACGGCAAGTACATCGTTCACTTCCCCCAGGACAACACCATTGTGTCCCTCAACTCCAATTATGGCGGAAACGTGCTTCAGGGCAAGAAGTGCTTCGCCCTGCGCATTGCCTCCAACCTCGGCCGTGACGAGGGCTGGATGGCCGAGCATATGCTGATCCTGGGCATCGAGAATCCCAAGGGCGAGGTCCGCTACCTGTCCGCCGCTTTCCCCTCTGCCTGCGGCAAGACCAACCTGGCCATGCTCATCCCTCCCGAGGGCTACCGCAAGGCCGGCTGGAAGGTCTGGTGTGTGGGCGACGATATCGCCTGGCTCCGCGTGGGCGCGGACGGCCGCCTGTATGCCGTGAACCCCGAGTATGGCTTCTTCGGCGTGGCCCCCGGCACCAATGCCAAGTCCAACTTCAACGCTCTGGAGTCCACCAAGAAGGACACGATCTTTACCAATGTGGCCTATAATCCCGCTGACGGCACTGTGTGGTGGGACGGCCTGACCAAGGGCGATGCCATCCCTGAGACCCTGATCGACTGGAACGGCCTGGAGTGGCACCGCGGCGACGAGAAGAAGCCCGCTCACCCCAACAGCCGCTTCACCGCTCCCGCCCGCAACTGCCCCTGCCTGTCCAGCGAGTTTGAAAATCCCCAGGGCGTGCCTATCTCCGCCATCATCTTCGGCGGCCGCCGCGCCAAGACCGCTCCCCTGGTCTATCAGTCCCGCGATTGGGACCACGGCGTGTTCGTAGGCTCCACCATGGCCTCCGAGACCACTGCCGCCGCCGCCGGCGCTGTGGGCGTGGTCCGCCGCGATCCCATGGCCATGCTCCCCTTCTGCGGCTACCACATGGCCGACTACTGGCAGCACTGGCTGGACATGGGCCAGAAGCTGGGCGACAAGGCTCCCAAGATCTTCAACGTCAACTGGTTCCGCACCGATGACCAGGGCAACTTTGTGTGGCCCGGCTTCGGCGACAACCTGCGTGTTCTGGAGTGGATCATGAAGCGCGCCTTTGACGAGGTGGACGCCGTGGAGACCGCTATCGGCTATCAGCCCCGTCCCGAGGACATCAACATTGACGGCCTGAATATCACCGTGGACGACCTGAAGGCCATGCTGGGCGTGGATGTGGACCTGTGGAAGCAGGAAGCCGCCGCTATCCACGAGTTCTACGGCAAATTCGGCGACAAGCTGCCCAAGAAGTTGGCTGATGAGCTGGACGAGCTGGATAGCCGTCTCAACTGATCTACTTCCTCTCTGCTTTGCTGAATACAGATCAAATCGAAATGTACGGGCTCAAATATAATTTGAGCCCGTACATTTTCTTTTTATAATCTCACGTTTCTTCTTTGATATAAATCGTTTGTAATATAGACTTATAATTTTAAACTTATCAGGATAATTTTTATTGCCAACCGCAGCTAAATGGTGTATCCTATTAGACATAATAATTCTATTTCCGTCTGACGTACAAAACAGACGCCGGCTGCATTACCCGATCCACAGAACATTCGACCAGTGCAAATCAGCAAGCAAGGAGGAGCATTCATGTTAGATCCGTCCTATTTTGCCAAGACAGATAAGTTCATCGCCCATCACGGCAAAAAGCCCAGCGCCATCATTCCCGTTCTGGAGGATATCCAGGAGGAATACCGCTACATTCCACGGGAACTTCTCATTTACGCGGCAGACAAACTGGGAATCAAAGAATCCAAAGCATACAGTATCGCCACCTTTTATAAAAACTTTTCTTTTGAGCCAAAAGGGAAATATGTGATTAAGGTATGCGACGGCACCGCCTGCCACGTCCGGCATTCCGCCCCCATTCTGGCTGCCATGCAGAAGGAATTGGGCCTGAGCGCCAATCAGCACACCACAGACGATATGCTGTTTACCGTTGAGACTGTATCCTGTCTGGGCGCCTGTGGGCTGGCTCCCACCCTGACCGTCAACGATGAGGTGCATCCCAAGATGACGCCGGAAAAAGCGGTCGCACTGCTGCAGGAATTGAGAGGTGCCGCGCGATGAATATTGAAAGCAGAGAAGCCCTCCTGACCCGCCGCGAGGCTGCCCAGACCGCTCTGAGCGCCTGCCGCTGCCGTATCCTGGTCTGCTCCGGCACCGGATGTATCGCCTCCGGCTCCCAAGCCATCTATGAGACCATGCGGGAGCTGTGCGCCGGGCTGCCCAATGTTTCGGTAGAATCCAATGGCCACGTGCCTCACATCGGCATCGCCAATACCGGCTGCCAGGGCATCTGTGAATTGGGACCTCTGGTCCGGATCGAGCCTTATCATTACCAGTATCTCCGGGTCCAGCCCGAGGACTGCCGCGAGATCTTTGAAAAAACCGTTCTCAAGGGCGAGCCCGTGGAGCGGCTGTTTTATCAAGACCGCAACGGAAAATCCTGCCAGAAACCGGAGGACATCCCCTTCATGGCCGGTCAGACCCGGCTGGTGCTGGAGCACTGCGGCAGCATCGATGCGGTCTCCCTGGACGAATATATCGCCGTGGGAGGCTATGACGCCCTGTCCAAGGCCCTCTTCGAAAGGACGCCCCAGCAGGTGATCGATGAAGTGGATCGCTCCGGCCTCCGGGGCCGCGGCGGCGGAGGCTTCCCCACCGGACGGAAGTGGAAGCAGGTGGCCGCCCACAAGGACGCACCCGTCAAATATGTGGTCTGCAACGGCGACGAGGGCGACCCCGGCGCGTTCATGGATGGCTCCGTCATGGAGGGCGATCCCTACAAGCTCATTGAGGGCATGACCCTGGCAGGCTATGCTGTGGGCGCCGCCGAGGGCTATATCTACGTCCGCGCCGAGTATCCCAACTCGGTAGCCCGGCTCCAGTACGCCATCGGGCAGGCCGAGGAGGCCGGCCTGCTGGGCGACGACATCATGGGCAGCGGCGTCCGCTTCCACCTCCATGTCAACCGGGGCGCCGGCGCCTTTGTCTGCGGCGAGGGCAGCGCCCTCACCGCCTCCATTGAGGGCTGCCGCGGTATGCCCCGCACCAAGCCTCCCCGCACCGTGGATCAGGGGCTCTGGGGTCAGCCCACCGTTCTCAACAACGTGGAGACCTATGCCAACGTGCCCAATATCGTCCTGCGGGGCGCGGACTGGTTCCGCACCATCGGCTCGGATAACAGTCCCGGCACCAAGACCTTCTCCATCACCGGCGCGATCGCCAACACCGGCCTGATCGAGGTCCCCATGGGTACCACCCTGCGGGAGATTATCTATGACATCGGCGGCGGCATCAAGGGCGGCGGAACCTTCAAGGCCGTCCAGATCGGCGGCCCCTCCGGCGGCTGTCTTACCCAGGAGCACCTGGACGTCGGCCTGGACTTCGACTCGGTCAAAAAGTACGACGCCATCGTGGGCTCCGGCGGCCTGGTAGTCATGGACGAGCACACCTGTATGGTGGAGGTGGCCCGCTTCTTTATGAGCTTTACCCAGCGGGAGAGCTGCGGCAAGTGCTCCCCCTGCCGCATCGGCACCAAGCGGATGCTGGAGATTCTGGAGCGCATCGTGGCCGGCAAGGGTACCATGGAGGACCTGGACAAGCTGGAGGAAATCGCCCAGTTCGTCCGCCAGAACTCTCTGTGCGGTCTGGGCAAGAGCGCTCCCCTTCCCGTCATCAGCACACTCAAGCGTTTCCGCAAGGAATACGAGGAACACATTACAGAGAAAAAATGCGCCGCCCATGTCTGCGAGGCCCTGCGGATCTATCAGGTGGACCCCCACAAGTGTATCGGCTGCACCAAGTGCGCCCGGAACTGCCCCATAGGGGCCATTTCCGGCGCGGCCAGGCAGCCCCACACCATCAACGCCGCCAAGTGCATCAAGTGCGGTGCCTGTCAGGCAGGCTGTCCCGTGGGCGCCATTTCCGTGGAATAAAGGAGGATAACCACTGTCATGAATTTGATCCATGTTACCATCGATGGTATCCCCATCGAGGTGGAACAGGGCACCACCATCCTGGAGGCCGCCGAGCAGATCGGTGTGAAGATCCCCACCCTGTGCTATCTCAAGGGCCTGATGCCCGACGGCTCCTGCCGCATCTGTACGGTGGAGATCGAAAACCGGGGCCGCAGCAAAATGGATACCGCCTGCTCCGCCCATTGCTCCGAGGGCGACCATATCCAGACCCGCAGCGAGGCCGTGGTCAAGGCCCGCCGGGGCATTCTGGATATGCTGCTCTCCAATCACCCCACCAACTGCTTCTCCTGCCCTTCCAACGGCGACTGCAAGCTGCAGGACCTGTGCTACGAGTACGGCGTGAGGGAGACCTCCTGTCCCGGTGAGATGTCCGATCTGCCGGTGGATGACTCCAAT
Organism: Clostridiales bacterium; assembly: GCA_022772585.1. Lineage (GTDB taxonomy): Bacteria > Bacillota > Clostridia > Oscillospirales > Oscillospiraceae > Pseudoflavonifractor_A. The sequence goes on along the minus strand of JALEZN010000144.1, from coordinate 17,650 downwards.
CCCTTCTTTACCTACGATCCCAACCTGTGTATCCTGTGCCACCGCTGCGTGAACGTCTGCCACAAGCTCACCGGCTGCGGCGCCATCGATACCATGGAACGGGGCTTTGAATCCGTCATCAGTCCACCCTTCGGCATGCCCTGGAGCGAGAGCTCCTGCGAGTCCTGCGGAAATTGCGTGGCCGCCTGTCCCACCGGCGCCCTTACCTCCAAACGGAAGAAGGATTACCGTCCCTGGCAGGTGGAGAAAGCCGTCCGCACCACCTGTCCCCACTGCGCGGTGGGCTGTCAGTTTGACCTTCTGGTAAAGGACGGCCGTGTGGTGGACACCAGGGCCGCCGACGGCCCCTCCAACAAAGGGCTCCTATGCGTCAAAGGCCGCTCGGGTTCCTTCGATTTTGTCCACTCCGGCCGCCGCCTCACGGCTCCCCTGATCCGGGACCGGGCTACCAATGAGTTCCGGGAGGCCTCCTGGGATGAGGCCCTGGACCTGGTGGCCAACCGCATGATGGACATCAAAAAAGAGTACGGCCCTGATGCACTGGCCGGTTTTGCCTGCTCCCGCTCCACCAACGAAGACATCTACATGCTGCAGAAAATGGTGCGCACCTGTTTCGGCTCCAACAACACCGACAACTGCGCACGTGTGTGACACGCTCCCACAGTTGCCGGTCTGGCAACCACTTTGGGCTCCGGTGCGATGACCAATACCTTCGCCGATGTGAGCCAGTGCTCCGACGTGATCATGCTCGTCGGTTCCAACCCTGAGGAGGCACACCCCGTTTTCGGCATGCAGATCCGCCAGGCGGTCCAGCGCGGCGCCCGGCTGATCGTCGTAGACCCCCGCGACATCGGCCTGTCCAGACAGGCCGCCATCCATCTCAAGCTCAGGCCCGGAACCAACGTGGCCTTTGCCAATGGCATGATGAATATTATCCTGTCCGAAGGTCTGGAGGACAAGGACTTCATCGCCGAGCGCACGGAGAACTTTGAAGCCCTCCGCGAGACCGTCAAGGATTATACCCCCGAACGGGTGGCTGAGATCTGTCATATCGACGCCGATGACCTCCGGGCCGCTGCCCGGCTGTACGCCACGGCGGAGCGCGCCCCCATCTGTTACTGTTTGGGCGTCACGGAACACTCCACCGGTACCGAGGGCGTCATGTCCCTGTCCAACCTGGCCATGCTGGTGGGCAAGCTGGGTCGGGAGGGCTGCGGCGTCAATCCCATCCGCGGTCAGAACAATGTGCAGGGCGCCTGCGACATGGGCGCCTCCCCCACCGATCTTCCCGGCTATCAGAAGGTCTCCGATCCTGCCGTGCGGGCCAAATTTGAGCAGGCCTGGGGTGTGTCCCTTAACCCGGAGCCCGGCATGTTCGCCACCGACTGCTTCCCGGCCATGCTGGAGGGCAGGCTTCGCGGCCTCTTTATCTTCGGAGAGGATCCGGTCCGCACCGATCCCGATACCGGTCATGTGCTCAAAGCCCTTCGCTCTCTTGATTTTCTGGTGGTCCAGGAGCTCTTTATGACCGAGACCGCCAAACTGGCCGATGTGGTGCTCCCCGGCGTCAGCTATGCGGAAAAAGAGGGAACCTTTACCAACAGTGAGCGCCGGATCCAGCGTGTCCGCAAGGCCGTCACCATTCCCGGCGCCGCCCGTCCGGATGCCGAGATCTTCATGGATCTGATGAACCGTATGGGCTACCCTCAGCCCTGCCTCACCCCTGCCCAGATCATGGACGAGATCGCCTCACTGGCGCCCATTTACGCAGGCGTCAGTCACCGGCGTCTGGACGGCCCTGCTGTAAACGGCCAGGGCCTTCAGTGGCCCTGCCCTGCCGGGGACCATCCCGGCACTCCCATTCTCCATGTAGGCCGGTTCAGCCGCGGAAAGGGCTGGTTCTACCCTGCCCGGTATATCCCCTCTGTGGAGCTGCCCGATGAGGAGTATCCCCTTCTGATGATGACCGGCCGCATCCTTTACCACTATAACGCCTGCGCCATGACTGACAAGACTCCCGGTCTGGTGGAGACCGGCGGCGAGTCCTTTATCGAGCTCAATGAGCGGGACGCGGCCCGCCTGGGTGTAGCGGACGGTGAAATGGTATCCGTCTCCTCCCGCCGCGGAACGATCTTCACGCGCGCCCGTGTCAGCGGCAAAACCTCTCCGGGCGAGTGCTGGATGCCCTTCCATTACCTAGAGGGCAGCTGCAACTGGCTCACTCACGCCGCGCTGGACCGGATCGCCCGCGCTCCGGAATACAAGGTCTGCGCTGTCAAGGTAGAAAAACTCTGATCTCCGGCCGCGGGAGTCCTGGGGCTCCCGCGGCTCCGTTTTTCATGGAGTAGTTTTATGTCTCATCTTTCTCTCTCACGCAGCCATGCGGTCCTGCGGATCGATGCCGGCGCCGCCGCTCCCATTTTGGAAGAGGTCGTCTCCGAGCATCTTCTCCGTGTGGATGCAGCCGGTGAAGCTGCCTTCACCCTGTCCTGTTCCCCCGCCCATCTGGAAGAACTGGTAACCGGCGCACTCTTCAGCCGCGGCCTGATCTCTGCCGCATCCGATGTAAAGTCCCTCTCCTTTTCAGAAGATCTGGGGTATGTCCGGGCAGAACTGACCCCAGGAGCTCCGGCTCCCCGGAGTCATCCCGGCTCCGGCGTGCTGCGGCTGAAGTATTCTCATCTCTGCGGCCTGATGGAGCGCAATCTCACTGCCTCCTCCCTTTTCCGGCGCACCGGCGGGATGCACTGCGTTTCGCTCAGCTTGCCTGAAAGCCCCATTCTGTCCATGGAGGACCTGGCCCGGCACAACGCGGTGGATAAGGTGATCGGCTACGCTTTGCTTCATGATCTCCCTCTGGAACGCTCTGTATTGGCCGTCAGCGGACGGCTCTCCGCTGATATGATGGAAAAGGCTGTCCGTGCCGGTATCCCTGTCGTTCTCTCCAAAGGAGCCCCCACCGATCGTTCCATCCGTATTGCCCAGGAGAACGGCGTCACACTGGCAGGCTTCGTCCGGGGAGAACGGGTCAACCTCTACACCTGCCCCGAACGCATCGACATTACCATCTGACAGACGATCCGCTCCTTTCAATCACTCTTTTTGCCCTTTCACATAGAATGGTGCAAAAGGAGGTCTTATACTATGCCCATTATTTATCTCTCCCCTTCTACGCAGGAAAACAACCTCTATGTCAACGGCGGTACCGAGGAGGAATGGATGAACCGCCTGGCCGACGCCATGGAACCCTATCTCTCGGCCAACGGCATCCGCTACACCCGCAACACGCCCGATATGTCGGCCGCTGCCGCCATCCGTGCCTCTAATTCCGGAAACTATGACCTGCATCTGGCGCTCCACTCCAATGCCGCGCCGGAGGGCCGGTATGGCCAGGTCAGAGGCATCCTGGTTTTCTATTTTCCCGGCAGCGCAGAGGGACAGGAGGCAGCCAATCTGGTGGCTGACAATCTGAAGGCCATTTACCCGCTGCCCAATCTGGTCCGGGCACAGCCTACCACTTCTGTAGGTGAAGTCCGCCTGGTACGCGCGCCCTCTGTTTTTATCGAGATGGGCTACCACGACAATCCGGATGATGCCGCCTGGATCAAAAGCAATCTGGAACCCGCCGCCCGCAGCATTGTGCTGGCCCTCACCGAATTTTTTGGGCTTCCCTTCCTGGAACCCCGCCCGCCCCGTTCGGCCGTCGTGGATGTGAGCTGGGGATATCTCAATATCCGGGACCGGCCGGATACCTCCTCCGCCGTCATTGCCCGGGCTTACGACGGCGCTCCCCTGACCGTCCTGAATCAGTGGCAGGGATGGTATGTGGTACGTTTTGGCAGTGTGGTAGGCTGGGCCAGTTCCGATTTTGTTACCCTGATTTGAACTTTCGTTTACAGAAAATTCATATCAAGTTCGAAATCTGTACATCCTTTTTGCCGAAAAAACTGATATCCTATCATTGTCAGGAACCAGAAGATCAATTGTAACTCCTCCTCTCTCTTCCCTCTCTTTATTGGTCCTGTCCTCCGGCAGGGGTGATGCGCCTCTGCCGGAGGTACAGACTATCTGCGTGGTGCACCTATGGGGTGCGCTTTTTTATTGCTTCATTTTTCACTTGACTTTTACTGTTCAGTATTATATAATATTTTTTGTTCGGTACGCGGCTGTAGCTCAGCTGGATAGAGTGACTGGCTACGAACCAGTAGGTCGGGGGTTCGAATCCCTTCAGCCGTACCACGTCGCCGCAAGCGTCATATCGCTTGCGGCGAATTTTTTTATGCTTCGCATCAAAAACTCATCCCGCGCTCATTCTGCTGCTCCTCGCTTCCGAACCGGATTCGCTTCGCTGGATTCCGGTTCGGGTGGGAAACGAAAATATCCAGATTGAGGCCACCTGACAGCTCAGAAAAAGCCCTGAGGCGACGAAAAGGCCTCAGGGCATTGGTACACGTCGGAGCAAGCTTTATATCGCTTGCTCCGACTTTTTTACAAAAGTCAGAGCGTGCTCATGCCGCTGCTCCTCCTTTCCGAATCGAACCCGCTGCGCTGGGCTTCGATTCGGGTTAAGAAGCGAAAATATCCAGATTAAAGCCACCTGACAATAAAAATACCACGACATATGTCGTGGTATTTTTATTGGGCTTCGGCCCGGCGGGGCGGGCCGAAGCACCATTTCATCATTTAACGGCGGAAGTAAATTCCGCCTATGACAATTCTCCACTTCGTTCCGAATTGACGCCGCACTTAAAGAAACCAGCAGTTTCCCGTCGGAAACTGCTGGTTTTACTTTTTATCTATTTTATCCCCGGACCACCAAGCTGGCGTTATCGGCGGGGACCGAATCAAGCAGGCGCAGCGCTTTGTCAAACATATTTTTGCGGTATATCCTCTCCATCTCAGGAGAAATCTCCGGGTCACCAAACACATGGCTGATGTCGTTCCCGCACAGGATGCGGCTGCATCCTACCCATTCGGAGATATGGGCCAAGTTGGTGACATGGACCACAGGAATCCCTGCCTTTTCCAGTTCACAGGAAATATAGGCTCCGCATCGGGTACTGGTACCGCAGGTAGAGGTCAGAATCACGCCGTCCACCCCATTCGCGCCGATTGACGCGGCGATCCGTTTCCCATAAACCTGGCTGTTCTCAACCGACGTCATAACGCCTGTGGTGACATAAAAGAAATCAAATACCCCGGCGATCTTCCCGTCCGCAACCGCCTGTCTGGCTGCGTCCAGCGGGATCAGCCGGTTGGGATCCTCCAGGATATACCGGTTGTCATAGCCCTGGTGGCTGACCGTGTAGTCGGCGGCACAGAGGCTGTCCGCCCCATAGAACGGGTAAATACAGAACTTGTCGGCATTGACCGGCGGCAGGCCGTCCGGATTGCCGCGAGGGACCAGACCTCCATCGGTCACAAACGCGACCGTAGACTCAGCCAGCGGCTTTGACAGCCGGGGAACCTGGACTGTCTGAGCGGCAGCAAACTCCACCTCTGTTTTAAATGGTTCGCCCCGGAATTTGGTCAACAGCATATCGATACCGCGGGTAGGCGCTGGCACAGAATAGTCGATATTATGTTTGATCGATACATCAACACTTTTCCGGTGCTGATCCGGATTCCAGACAATATCAATATATCGTTTTGGCAATCTAATCTCCTCGCGATCTAACGGTACAAATCGTCCTTATTTTCAATATAAGTGTACCGAACAGCCATACGTATGTCAATCTAAAAATCCATTTTTACTGCCTTGTCTCATCGGGAGCCAGCGGGAACGCCAGTCCGGCCTTGACTCGCTTGAGCTGCTCAAAATAGGTAATATAGTTCTCATTCATTCCATCTTTTACCCACTCCTTAATGATCCCTACATAGGCGTGCGTCTCCAGCCGGGCCACAATAAACAGTTCATTGTCGCTCAGTCGGTATCCGATTTGGGCATAGACCGAAGAAATATGAATTTTGATCAACTCGAAATAGGACTTTGTCAATGTCTCCCACAGAGAGTTTTGGCCGGAATAGCGAAAGGCCTCCATATAGAACTGCTTGTCCTCCAGCATGTGCTTACACAGCGCGACAAACCCGTCAAAGTAGCGGTCCGGGTCACTGAAAGTATTGATGACCGGCAATGTCTGGGAGGTAAAGATCCAATTGACCAAGTCGTACTTGTCGGAAAAGTGGTAATAAAACGCGTTACGGCTGATCCCACATTCGTCCGTAATGTCTTTGATTGTGATCTGATTCAGCTTCTTTTTCGTCATGAGGCTGCGAAGGCCGCTCGCCAGGGCCGCCTTTGTAATTTCAGTCTTTGGCACACTATAGCCCCTCTCCTCCGATTACAGTGCAGGTGCTCAACGAAGTGGAAAACATTTACATAACACTCTTTCATTTTCATTCTACAGGCTTAACAGGTAAAAATCAATATCATTTCTTACAATAAGTCTCAACAAATCTCAGCAAAATTGGACGTATATACGAAACATTTTCATCCGCTTGCACATTTTTTGTGCATATTCATCTCATTGTAAAGTGAAATCGTACATAGGCTTCATCTATAATGTAATTGTTCCAAATAGGTTTTCTGAATTGAAGGATCAGAAAGGAGGTTTCATTCCCTCGAAAGGCGCTGCTCCAGGTCCGGTTGAAAAGCTCTGCATCAGAAGCGCTCTGTGCCCGAGACAAGAAACGAGATAGGAGGAAGTTAAAACATGAATGCAACCAAGCAAACGAACCGGTGGGTCCTGATGATCTGCGGCATGATCTGCATGCTGGTCATGGGAATCTGCTACACCTACAGCCTATTCCAGCCCCACGTCATGACCCATTTTAACGTGGACTCCGCCAGCGCGAGCCTTCCCTACACCATTTTCATCGCTGTGTTCTGCGTAGGCAACTTCCTGGGCGGTCAGTCCCAGAGAACGTTCGGCATGAAAAAAACTCTGATCATCGGCTATACCCTGATGTTCCTGGGCTGGCTACTGACCTCCTTCCTGCCCAGCAGCATGTTCTGGGCCATGTTCCTGACCTTTGGCGGGCTGTTCGGTATCGGCGACGGAATGGTCTACAATGTCATTGTCGCCCTGATGCCCAAGTGGTTCCCCGATAAAAAGGGTCTGGCCTCCGGCCTGACGCTGGCGATGCTTGGTATGTCGGCCACCGTGTTCAGCCCCGTGGTAAGCGGATGGCTGAAGAACTACGGCTTCGGCAAGTCCTTTATGATCGTTGGCTTCGTCTACCTGGCTATCGGCGTATTCGGTACCTTGACCATGAAAAACCCGCCCGAGGGCTATATGGCCGACTATGTGGGGACTGGTGCCAATATGACCACCAAAAAGCAGTATGAGGTACATGAAGTATTCCATGTAAAGGAATTCTGGACCCTGATGGGCCTGTATTTCTGCGCCGTTCCCGCATATCTGCTGCTCAGCGGCATTTTCGTCACCTTCGGTGCCGACAAGGGCCTTACTGCTGCCATGGCTACCCTGGGCGTAAGCGCCGCCTCCATGTGCCAGGTGGCCGGCCGCTTTGCCGTCCCCACCATCAGCGACAAAATCGGCCGCAAGGGCGCGTTCGCCATCAGCTTCCTGCTGACCGCCACCGGCGTGGCACTGCTCACCGTGTCCACCGGTTACCTCTATGTTGTCTGCTTCTGCCTCATCAGCTTCTCTTACGGCGGCAGCCAGGCCTGCTTCTCCCCCATCGCCGCGGACCGCTTCGGCACCAAGAATCTGGGCACCATCCTGTCCCTGACCATGATCGGCTTCGGTACCGGCTCGGTGGGCGCCTCCCTGCTGGCCAAGATGGTGGGTCCCTCCACCGCCTTTATCTGCGCCGGCGCGGTCGCCCTGATCGGTATCCTGCTGGTGCTCACTCTTCCCGGCGCAGAGAAGCAGCGTAAGTAACACAATTAAAGAAAAGAGGGCGTCCATGGCCACGTTCTATGAGACAATATACCGTCCCCCCACAGAGGCAGGCAGCCTCCTTCTGGAAGTTTCGGTGGGATGCAGTTATGGAAAGTGTACCTTCTGCCGATTGTCGGACGGGTCAGTCCCCCTTCAATTAGCCTCGCCCCGGATGCTGGCCGACAGCCTGATGGAGCTGGCCCTACACGAAACGGAATCAGAGCGGCTCTATCTCACTGGAGAAAATGTCCTGGCCTTCCGGACCCACTATCTTCTGGACGTGTTTGGGATGGCCAAACGCTATCTGCCGAACATCCGGGAATTTGCCCTGTACGGCCGGGCGGATGATATCGCCGGAAAGTCTGACCAGCAGCTGGTATGGCTCCGTGAAGCCGGACTGGACACGGTGTATGTAGGCGTTGAATCGGGAAACGCCAGCGTACTGGCCGCCTGTAATAAGGGCGAGACCCCGGCAGAGATCATCCAGCAGCTGCACCGCCTGGACCGCGCAGGCATCCGTTACGGCCTGAGCTCCATCCTGGGCCTGGGCGGAACGGAGCTCTGGAGGGAACACGCCCGCGACACAGCCGCCCTCTATCTCCAAGTATCTCCCAGATCCATCCGTGTGATGACCCTGACGCCAATGCAGGGGACGCCTCTGGCGGCAGACGTTGCCGCCGGGCGGTTCCACCTCCCCCCGCCCCGGCTGATCCTGGAGGAGGAACGTCTGCTGCTGGAGGCCCTCGACGGCATAAGTCCCTGCCGCTTCGTGGGAAACCACGGCTCCAACGTGCTCCCATTGGTGGGAAATCTGCCGGATGACAGACCCAAACTTCTGGACGCACTCTCCGCCATTCTGGAGGGGGACGCCGTTCCCGACAAAGCGCCAGGTAATTCCATCCAATGGTGACACGCCTGTGACAGAACTGAACAGAAAGGATGAATACGTGTATGAGCAAACGGCTTCAAATCGACTATGTAAGAGTGAGGGACGTCCGGTTCGGCGAGAAAACCTCCCTGGTTGATGGGGTCCTGACCCTGAACAAGCAGGAGCTGCTGGAGCTGGTCTCCAGCGACCTGTTTGGCAGGGTAGACATCCAGCTGGCCCGCCCAGGTGAAAGCTGCCGTATTCTGAGCATCCATGACGTGATGCAGCCCCGCTGCAAGGCGGATCATCCTGAGGAGTCTTACCCCGGCATTTGGGGCAAGCTGTCCATTGCCGGCGAGGGCCGCACCGTAGCCCTCAAGGGCGTCGTGGTGTCGGATATCTATTACGCAAAGTGCAACATCAAGTACTATCTGGACATGGGCGGCCCGGCGGCCAAGTACAGCAACTTCTCCCGGCACTTCCACATCTGCCTGGACGCCACTCCAGGCGAGGGTGTATCTGACGCCACTTACGCCGAGGCCCTCAAGCACGCCTCCCTGGCCCTGAACGTCCACCTGGCCAAGCTGGCCATCGACCTGGAGCCCGACGAGACCGAGGTCTTTGAGCGCAAGCCTGTGGATCCCGCTAAGAAGCTGCCCAAGGTGGCCTATCTGGTGACCCACATGGCCTCCCACGACACCTGGAATTTCCTGTATTACGGCCAGAGCGCCCTGAATTTCCTGCCCTTCGTGGTCCAGCCCACCGAGATCCTGGACGGCGCGATGATCTGGCGTTACTGGGAGCCCAACTACTTCCTACAGAACGAGGTCTACATCAAGGAGCTGATGAAGCGCCACGGCAAAGACCTGGAGTTCGTGGGCATCGTTTTCGCCAATAACGTCATGAAAATTGACGGTAAGGATACCATGGGCATGATCGCGGCCAACGTCTGCAAGGAGACCTTCGGAGCGGACTGCGTGCTGCTGAACAAGTCGGGCATGGGCCACTGTCAGTTGGACTCCGCCCTGGCCTTCAACTGGTGCCAGAAGCTGGGCATGCCCGCCGTTCTCAACCTCTCCGCCGTCTCCAATGACGAGCCCGGCGACATGCTGGTCATCGCCGATCCCGCGGTGGACGCAGTCATCAACAGCGGCCGCAACTACGACCTGGAGCATCCCCGTGTGGAGCGGCTCATCGGCGAGGGTTCCAACGTCCCCTGTCTCCTGGGCTATGACCCCTGGGGTCCCTTCACCCATACCACCAATTTTGCATATCAGGGCATCTGGTCCCAGCTGGGCGACTGCTATGTAACAACGGACAGCGATATTGAACGAAAGGAGGACTAACTTATGGAAAAGAAACGAGTAGTCCACTATATCAATCAGTTCTATGCTGGCATGGGCGGCGAAGATACCGCCAGCGTAGGTCTTTCCCTGCGGGACGGCCCTGTGGGCCCCGGTACTGCGCTTGCAGCGGCCCTGGGCGATGAATTTGAGATCGTAAAGACCATCGTCTGCGGCGACAATACCATTGCGGAGCATCCCGACGAGATCATTCCCCAGGTACTTGCGGTCGTTCAGGAAGCCAAAGCCGACCTGTTTGTGGCGGGCCCCGGCTTCAATGCGGGCCGGTACGGCCTGGGCTGCGGCTCCACCACCGCCGCCGTCACCGAGCAGTTGAAGATCCCCGCCGTCACCGCTCTCTACTCGGAGAATCCCGGCACCGACCTGTACAAAAACCGCTGCTACATTCTTCAGACCGACAACAACGCAAAAAACATGAAGAACGCTATCGCGCGGGTGGCCGCCTTTGCCAAGCGCCTGGTCGCCGGTGACAACATCCTGGACGGTAAGGAAGAGGGCTTCCACGGCAGCGGCCCCGCCATTGAGATCGACTACAGCATCCCTGCTGCCCAGCGCGGCATCGATATGCTGCTGTCCAAGTTCCACAAGCAGGCCTTCCATACTGAGGTCATGATGCCCAATCATGAGGAGATCCCCATTCCCGTGCTTACCAAGCCTCTCTCCGAGTGCAGGATCGGTCTTGTGACCGACGGCGGCCTGGTGCCCAAGGGAAATCCTGATCATCAGGTCCCCACAAATTCCAAGTTCTTCCGCAGATACTCCATCGAGGGAATGGAGACGTTGGACCCTGCTGATTGGGAGGTCAGCCACCAGGGCTATAACAATGCCTTTGTTCTCCAGGATCCTAATCGCCTGGTACCGGTAGATGCCCTGCGCCACTTGGTAAAGGAAGGCGTTATCGGCAGTCTCAACGACTGTTTCTATTCCACCGCAGGCGTCATGACACCCATGGAAAAATGCAAGGAGTTTGGCGAAGGGATCGCTCAGGCCCTCAAGGACGACCTCTGTGACGCCGCCATTGAGACCTCTACGTGAGGGACCAGCAGTCGTGGCGGGTCCATGATTACCAAAGAAATCCAGCGCGCTGGTATCCCGGTCATCCAGGTGACCAATCTGACAAAGATCGCCGAGGGCATCGGCGCCAACCGTATCCTGCGGGGCAACAGCGTCCTGCACGTATTCGGAGACCCCTCTCTGCCCCTTCCCAGTGAGAAAGCATACCGGGAGGCCCATGTCCTCCGGGCTCTAGAAATGCTGGAAAAGGTCCCCGAAGAGGGACATCGGGCCATCATCGAAGAATAAGAGAGGCTACCCGAAATCCGCAGACTGTTTTTGAGACTGTCGGGTCAAGTAAAAGGGCGGGGCACAAGTGTGCTCCGCCCTTTTACTTACAAAGAGGATGATATATCTGGATAAAGAGCCTCTCCTTTCCGGCTTCCCGGAAAGGAGAGGCTCCACAGCATATTGAGTTGTTACGCCTTCACGCGGATCTCTTCCAGCCGCTTTCCGCCCATCATCAGGCCCATCTCTTCCACGGTGACTTCACCTGGCTTGACAATACCCATGATCTCGCCTTCGTACATGACAGCCACCCGGTCAGAGAGCTTCATGACCTCCTCCAGCTCGGTGGAGACCAGCAGGACCGCGCGGCCCTCGTCTCTCTCATGGACGATGCGCTTGTGGATGTACTCGATGGCGCCCACATCCACGCCGCGGGTGGGATGCATGGCGATGAGGAGGCCGGGCTCCCGGCTCACCTCCCGGGCAATGATGACCTTCTGCTGGTTGCCGCCGGACAGGTTCTGGGCCAGCTCAAAGCGGCTGGGGGCCTTGATCTGGAAGTCCCGGATCAGGCGGTCAGTAAAGTCGTTGATATACTTCCAGTCCAGCAGGGGGCCCTTGCCGAACTCAGGCTGATAATAATCCTGCAGGATCATGTTCTCAGCCAGATTCATGGAGAGGATCAGGCCGCTCTTCTGGCGGTCCTGAGGCACGTGGGAGACGCCGCTCTTCATGATCTCACGGGTAGTAGCCTTGGCCAGGTCCAGGTCTTTGTAGATGGCATTGCCCGAGGTGGCCTTCCCCAGGCCGGTAAGGCACTCCACCAGCTCGCCCTGGCCGTTGCCGTCCACGCCGGCGATGCCGAAGATCTCGCCCTTGTGGACCTCGAAGCACACATCGTTGAGCAGGCGGTTGCCGTCCTTCTGGCCCAGGGTCAAATGGGACACGGTGAGCATGGCTTTGGACTGGTCGGTCTCCTTGCGGGTAACCGTCATATCCACCTCGCGGCCCACCATCAGGCGGGCCAGCTCGTTGACCGAGATGCCGTCGTTGTTTACGGTGGTGATGCTCTTGCCCTGCCGCAGGACGGTGATACGGTCGCTGATCTCCTGCACCTCGTTGAGCTTGTGGCTGATGAAAATGACAGTGTAGCCGCTCTTGGTCAGCTTGCGCACCATGTTGAAGAGCTCCTCCGTCTCCTGGGGAGTGAGCACGGCGGTGGGCTCGTCCAGGATCAGGATTTTGGCGCCCCGGTACAGGGCCTTGATGATCTCAGCCCGCTGGCGGGCGCCCACAGGCAGAGTCTCCACCTTGGCCATGGGGTCCACGCCCATGTTGTACTCGTCGGCCAGGGCCTTGATCTCCCTGGCGGCGCCCTCCAGGTCCAGCTTGAGCAGGCTCTTGGACTTGGCGCCGATGAGGCAGTTCTCCACCACGCTGAGGGTGGGGATGAGCATGAAGTGCTGGTGCACCATGCCGATGCCCCGGTTCATGGCATCCTTGGCGGAGCTGAATTTGACCTTCTGCCCTTCCAGCCAGATCTCGCCGGAGGTGGGGTGGTACAATCCGCAGAGCACGTTCATCAGGGTGGACTTGCCCGCGCCGTTCTCGCCCAGCAGGGTATGGACCTCGCCCTTGGCCACGCTGAGGTTCACGTCGTCGTTGGCCAGCACACCGGGGAAGCGCTTGGTGATATGCTTCATTTCCAGGATCATTTCAGACATATGTACGCACCTCCTCAGCCTTTCTTATAGGGCTTGCCCGCCGCGGCGGGGGCCACGGTCTTGCCGGCAAAGCCAGCCAGGACCACGATGGTCAGGATATAGGGGATCATGGTCACAAAGTTGTAGGGGATGGGAGAATTGATGGAGGGCAGCAGGTTGGCCACGGCCAGACCAAAGGCGAAGAGCAGGGTGGCCAGCATGACCCCGGTGGGCTTATAGCGGCCGAAGATAACGGCGGCCAGGGCGATGAAGCCGCGGTTGGCCGTCATGTCCTCCTGGAAGGAGTTGAGCAGGCCGGTGGACAGGAATGCGCCGCCCATGGCCATGAGCATGCAGCCCACGATAGTGGCGGCATACCGCATCCGGTACACGTCGATGCCCAGCGTGTCGGCGGCCTTGGGATTCTCACCCACCGAGCGCAGGTTCAGGCCGGTGGGGGTACGGAACAGGAAATAGGACACCACGGGCACCAGCAGGAACGCGATGTACACCACGGGCATCTGGTTGAACAGGGCCTCGCCGATGAGGGGGATGTCCTTCAGGACGGGAATGGAGATGCGCTGGAAGGCATACTCCTTAACGGACACGAAGTCCATACCGAAGATCATGCGGTAGAGCACGGTACTCACGCCGGCACCCAAAGTGTTGAACGCCACGCCCACCACCACCTGGTTGGCCCGGAGGCTGACCGTGAGGAAGGCGAAAAGCAGGCCCAACAGGGCGCCCACCAGCATGGCACAGAGCATACCCAGCCACACGTTGTGCATATAATAGGTACCGGCGATGGCCACGAAGGTGGCGATGAGCATGATGCCCTCGCAGCCGATGTTGATAAGGCCCGCCCGGTTCATGATCAGCAGGCCCAGAGCGCCCAGAAGGATCGGGGTCGCCATACGGATATCGGAGGCCAGAAGGCCGCCTACGATACTGATAAAGTCCATACGCTCTCCTCCTTACGCCGCTTTGGCCGTCTTGGCGTTACGCTTCTTGCGCTTGAAGCTGGTCTCGCGCAGGATCGCGGTAGCAACCACCATGATGATAACGATGGCCTGGATGACCTTGATGATGGCCACGGGGACGCCGGTGGCCCGCTGCATGGAGTTGCCGCCCGCACGCAGGATGCCGAACAGGAAGGCGCCGGCCACGATGCCCAGCGGCGTATTGGCGCCGATGAGGGCGACGGCCATACCGTCGAAGCCGTATCCGGGAGAGACTGTGGGGAACAGACGTCCCTGTACGCCCATGACCTCGGTGGCGCCGGCCAGACCGGCAACGCCGCCGGCCAGCAGCATGACCAGGACGATATTTTTCTTGGTATTGATGCCGGAGTAGATGGCCGCGTCAGGGTTCTGTCCGGAGACCCGGATCTCATAGCCCTTCTTGCTGGACCAGAGGAACATCCAGAACAGCCAGACAAACACCAGCGCGATGATGATGCCCAGATGGGCCCGGGTCCCTTTCAGGATCACCGGCAGGCTGGCGCTCTCCAGCAGCGGCGAGCTCTGGGCGTCGTTTCCGGGGGGCTCGGTGATGGGGCCGTTGACCATGTATTGTACCAGCTGGATGGCAACGGTGTTAAGCATAACAGTGGTGATGAGCTCACTGGCGTCGAAGCGGACCTTCAGCACGCCCACGATCCAGCCCCAGATGGCGCCGCCCAGGAAGCCGGCGCACATGGTCAGGGGCAGATGGATGGCCATGGGGAGACCGGGGATATAGACGCCGGCGATGGTGGCGAACAGGGCGCCCATATAGAGCTGGCCCTCCATGCCCAGGTTAGTCAGGCCACAGCGGCTGGCAAGGGCATAGCTGATACCGGTAAAGATCAGGGGAGTCATCTTGACCAGGGTCTCAGCGATGGCGTTCTTTCCACCCAGCGCGCCGCTGATGATCTTGCTCATGGCCTTGAAGGGATCCACACCCATGGCGGCGATGATCAGCATGCTGATGACCAGGGCCACCACGACCGCCGACACTGAAATGACCGCCTGCCGGGCCGCCGTGGACATGTTGTTGCGGAATTTGATCTTGTCAAATTTCTGCATAGTACACGCTCCAATCTTACTCTCTAGCTTCTTAGTGGTAGCAAAAGCGGAGGGCGGGCGCGCCCTCCGCTTTTTTCATCCACTTGTTTACTTGTCCAGCTTGCCGGCCTCCAGATCGGCGAAGAGCTGATCCATGGCAGCCTTGGCCTCGGGGATCTTCTCATCCCAGCCGTGCCAATCGGAGAGGACGGTACCGTTGTCCTTCAGGCCGTAAGAGTAGATCTTGGCCTCGAAGGTGCCGGCGGCGATCTCCTTGAACACGTTCTCGAACATGCCCTCGAAGTTGCGCAGCACGCTGACCACCACGGCGTCGGGAGCCTGGCTGTACTGGTCGGCGTTGTAGCCGATGGCGTAGACACCGGCCTCATCGGCGGCCTGGATGACGCCCAGACCGGCGTTGTTGGCGCTGGCGCACAGAACGTCATAGCCCTGCTTGGTGTAGCCCAGAGCCACTTCCTTGGCCCGGTCGGCGTCGGTCAGGGTGCCGATATAAGCGGTAGCGACCTCGATGTCGGGGTTGATGTACTTGGCGCCGGGCTCAAAAGCGTCCACCAGCTCGGCGATGGAGGGAGTGTCCTCACCGCCCAGCATGACGACCTTGCCGGTCTTGGAGGAGGCGGCGGCCACAGCGCCGGCTAGGAAGCCGGAGTTCACGGGGCCAACACCGGCCACATTGGGCTCCTGCTGAGTGCCGTCACCGGCAAAGGAGACCACGAACTTGGAGTCGGGGAAATCGGGGGCCACCTTGTGAACGGCGTCCACGAACTGAGAGCCGTGGGCGACGATCATGTTGTAGCCGTCCTGGGCATAGCCGCGGAGGAACTCCTCCATATCGGAAGCGGCCACGCTCTCAGAGTAAGCCAGATCCTCCAGGCCGTACTTGGCGCAGATATTGGTCAGAGCGTTGTAAGCGGTGGCGTTCCAGCCGTTATCGTTGGCGGGGCCGGCCAGCAGCACCGCGATCTTCATGCCGGAGTAATCCACCTCACCGGAACCGTTGTCGGTGGCAGCGGGCGCAGAGGCGGCGGGGGCGGAAGCTGCGGGGGCCTTGCTCTCGGAAGCAGAGCCGCCGCCGCACCCAAACAGGGTGGCAGACATTCCAAGGGCAAGAAGCAGGGCCAACAGTCTCTTTTTCATCTTTGTTCTCCTCCAATTACTTTACGGTATTGAGTTCGGAGGGAGGACCTGCGGAATCTTTACCGTCCCGCACTGCCAGCATACCGAACTCTCGTATTTGACAAGTCCTACAAAAGCTTCTTCTCTGTCTTTTCTTTTGGTTGGTCAAGTCATATACTGATTATAATACTTTTCTGTTTGATGTCAAGCGTATCTGATATTTTTTACAAATCCTCCATTGCTTTTTTCTGCTTTATGCACATAAGAAACAATCCGTTTTTTTCATCACGATTTTTCCCACAGTAAATCATGAAATTTGTCACTTTTTTATGGATAAATTTTGTGTTTTGACTGAATAGTCAGTGCCGTTTTTCCGTTTTTTGTGCTTTTTTAATCTTGTCACTTCTT
The DNA here is from genome assembly GCA_022772585.1 of Clostridiales bacterium. Classification (GTDB taxonomy): domain Bacteria; phylum Bacillota; class Clostridia; order Oscillospirales; family Oscillospiraceae; genus Pseudoflavonifractor_A. The sequence continues at coordinate 937 of JALEZN010000144.1, read as the reverse complement.
TCCTTTATGCATAAAGCCGCTGTTGCAGGCGCATACTTATTCCGAGGTGATTTTATATGCGATACCCTGACCTGTATGCTCTCATCCAGCATGAAACAGAGGCCAGACAGTATTTTAACAAGCTCCCCGACTATGTTCAGGAACAGATCTGCACACGAGCTGAAAACGTCAATTCCTTCGCCAGTCTCCAGGACTACGCGGAAAATCTGACCCGCGGAGACGGCTGACGCCGCCTATTCTCTTTGCCGCTCCCCTGGCCCGCCGGCAGTGCGGTATCTTATGGAGCCGGAGTACTCCTCTCTTCTTTTTTCCGCGATCCAGCTGTCTTCTGAAATTTTTGTCGTTTGTGGAAAAAAGGACTTGCATTCCTGCTGGTTCTATGCTATTATAATTGAGCTGTCAGTAAGAGTACTGTGGCAGCGGTACGCGGCTGTAGCTCAGCTGGATAGAGTGACTGGCTACGAACCAGTAGGTCGGGGGTTCGAATCCCTTCAGCCGTACCACGTCGCCGCAAGCGTCATATCGCTTGCGGCGAATTTTTTTAAATTCACCGCGCACTCATTCTACTGCGGCTCCTTCTCAAACCGAACCTGCTGCGCCGGGCTTCGGTTTGGATAGGAAACGAAAATATCCGGAATGAAGCTACCTGACAGCTCGTCCTGTGTTCATTCTGCTCTTTGGGCCGGCAGGCTGCTTATATCAAAAAACCGGGCGGCGGAGCTAGGCTCCGCCGCCCGGTCGTTACCGCCCGCTATGGCAGATCAGCAGCAGCCGTTGTTGCCGCAGCAGCCGTTGTTGTTGCCGCAGCCGCAGTTGCCGCCCCAGTTGTTGTTGCCGCAGCAGCAGAAGAGAACGATGATGATGATAATGATCCACAGGCAGCCGCCGCCCCAGCCATTATTGCATCCCATAATGAGTACCTCCTGAATGAAATTTG